>JBLIZM010000060.1:0-7515 GCA_048859855.1 Trichlorobacter sp. | reverse complement strand
CACCGGTCAGTTGCTGACCAGTGCGAGCATTGATAGCCGGTCTGGTAGGACGCAGCAATTCGCCTGTACTGTTAGCGACGTTCTGCTGCCAGTCTGCGTTCTCACGCTCCAGCAAAGTATCGCCAACCGAACCTAACAGGTAAACAGAAGAAGCTTCGGTCAAAGCTTCACCCCAGTCACGCGTGGCCTCGCTACCAGCCACGCCAACGCGTGGTGTTGTGTCCATGATGATCTTGGTGGTGTTCTTGTCATCCATAGGTAGACACAGAGCATCCTGGTCTTCCATACGACGGGCAGCCCGGAGCATATCTGACTGGGTAACACAACTGTTGGTATAGATGTCATCGGTAAGAACATCGTTAACGGTGGCATGGTAGTTATCCCATACCCCAGATACAGTTGATTCATCGACCGGTGAGGTGAGGGCTTCAACAGTTTTCTGGTAGGGTGATTCATCCACCGGCGCGGTCACAGGTGTTTGTCCACGGTCTTGTACCGTTACTTCTTCAACTGGGATTTCAAAAACCGGTTCTTCAACCGGCTTGTTTTGATCAGTCATTACGCCACCTCTTTCTCAGCGCTTGCTTTGGCTACCATACGGGCAGCATGTGCTTCGTCCAACAATTCAGACAACTCCACGGACAGAGGCAGTACAGTGCTCTGAATCTCGTTGCCCACTTCGGAGTAACCAACCATAATGTTCATAGCCAGCTCTTCTTGATCTGCTGGTACGATACCGGTTTTGCCGTGATGCATACCACGGAGTTCTTTAACACGGATAGTCAAACCCTTGAGACGCTGTGCCAGCTCAACTGCTTTGGCCTCTACCAACTTAGCATCCTTGGTGAAGCTAACGAGTTCCTTGTCCTGCAAAAGGATACCCTGTTGGCTAACACTCATGATCACATTAGCGATAGAGGTGTAAGTTTCATTGTGTTGTTCCCAGACAGTAACGTGATGGCCACGACGTTCCAAACGAACAACAGCACGTTTGATGCGGCGATTTTTTGCTTTCTTGCCCATGTTTACCTCGAATGTTATGTGGGTGGCCTTAATAGATCATATAAGACCGGATAAAGTAAATATTAACCTGATTAGGGATCATAAAGATGTTTGAAAATTTGAAAGCTTTTTTAATATCGGTAGTCCCCTATGAAAGAGCAATGGCTATTATAGAAGCCCTGGTTACTCTTAAAGCGACGGGTACACCCGGGATGGAGCAGTTCGTCAGTGAAACACTGGCGTTGGTAGACGATTACGACAACTACACGATCATAGATTTCATCGGTGAATATACGCTACAACGGCAAATCGATACGGTGCGTAGCTTTGGTATTACTCTTGACGTGGAGCAAGTGAATCAAAGCCACACAGCGCTTCTTTCACTGGTGATCGATTCCCTCTACAATGTAGAAGATAATGACTTACTCTCAGTTTTAGCAGATGTGATCAATGCTGGCCAAGATTCTAATGAGTGCTTTGCCAACATGATGGAAGAGTTATTAGGGGGGCATGTATATACCATTTTACCTATGGTAACCCAAGTCTCTACAAAGCTCACAGAGCGCGTTCTGTCGTTAGCTAAAGAAAAGGAAGAGCGTCACATCAGTTTAGAAGAGATTGACGTCACAGAGCGAACTGAGGCCGTTAGCAAGCGGGTATCTGCATTCTTGGCCAAGTGGCCAGCTTTTTCCACTGTGGTTAAAGCATACATTGATGACCACGGTGTTTTGGGACTTAGTCCGGTTTCTTTACACCAGATTATCTCACCAGCTATCGACGATGAATTAAGCGCAACTGTAATAGCGCAAGAGCTTTATTTGTTAGCTCTTTGTTCTGATGTGACCGATGCTGGTGTTGAAAAGGTTGCCTTCTCCTTTGTGGATAAAACAGTGAGTGACTTAGGTAAGGTAGCTGAAGTAGCTGCTGCACTCACGGCTCTTATGATTGAACTCAAAAAGGCCAGCTAAGATGGTTGACACTACACAAAAACTTTCTCCCTTACAAAGGATGCGTCAGAGAGCGTATAATTTGTCAGTGGAGAATAGTGCTACTGAGGTAGCACCACCGGTTGTTGAAGACCCTGTAACTACACCGGCACCGGTGGCAGTTAAACCACTGACTAAGAAAGAATACCTTTTGCAAGCTATGCGGTCAGAATCTTGTCTACGCGTAGACTGGGTAGTGGACCTGTTCACTTTCACCAGCAGCAATAAAGGTGTATCTTTCGAAGGGTTTACAGCGGAAGCTCCCGATTTCCCTTATCGGATTATTGCTAAGGGTCCTCGGTTTTATTATCAAGACCCTGACGACGTTAAGGTTCTACACCCTATCAGCGATGGGTTTACAGACACTCCGCTATTCCGTATCAAAGAAAGAATTAACTTGGCTCCTGGGGATCTCCCCAACATTAAAGAACCGGTTGATACTATCGTTGGTAACGTTATAGTTAACCGATTAGTGTTTGTTCACCCTTTTGGTGATCGGATACCTTTTATGACCGGTGAGATTACCGGTAAAAGGATGATGAAGGCCGTTGTGCCTTTGGTTGTGGATGATCCTGAAGAAGGTGAACAGCTACCAACCGGTAAAGTGTCTGCCACAGAACTGGCGCTCCATCTCCAGACTATTTCACAACTGTCGGCTTTCTACGGTATTGCAATCCCAGCAGCTTCTGAGAAAACCTTAACCCATGACCCGCGCGTTAAGGAACTTAAACAGAAACTGTTGGAGACCTATAAGGATCAACTTACCGACCCAGCCATTATCGCTAAGATCGATAAGGAACTCGTTGCTTTCGATAGACAGTGGTTTGTTGGTGATAGTTCCGAAGGGTTTATGAATGGTAAAGCTTACAATATCGTTCGTAAGAAAACCCACCTATTCCACGGGCTAGAAGAATCACCTATTCCAGGCGAACCCATAACCGTGGTAAAGAACTCTCTGGCAGAAGGCTGGGATATTCAGAAGCTACCGGCGATGGCTAACTCACTTCGTATGGGTAGTTATTACCGTGGTATCGATACCGCTCTGGGTGGTGAACTGGTTAAGTTCTTCTACCGTATCTTTCAGAACTCCAAGATTTCGATGAAGGATTGTGGTGTAAAATATGGAGTTATTCTTCTTCCTAAGGAAGCCACAAAAGAAAAACTTGAAAGATATGTGGGTAATTATTTGATCCAAGGTAAAGATCTTATTGAGATAACTTTGGAAAATTATAGCCAGTTTGTTGGCAAAGCTTTAATGATTAGAAGTCCTATGTACTGCCAAGCTGGGCATAGTGACTACTGTGAACTTTGTGTTGGTCGGCCAATGGCTGAACGACCTAACGCTATTGGTTTAGAAGTATCTGATGTGGGTTCGCTGATCATGTATATCTCTATGTCAGCTATGCACGGTAAAGCGCTCACTTTGACCAAATACGATATCACCAGAGCTATTACTTAAGGAACCTGAAAATGGCTAAGAAAAACAGCTCCAACCTGCAATCAGCAGCGCCTGTTACCCAGGCTGCACCAGCAGCTGTAACTGAGTCTACCCAACCAGTAGTTGATGAAAAACTGGAAACCACCCCTGTTGAAGAAACTGTGGGTACTGAGGGTACTGAAACCGAAGGTACTGAAGATCAAGTTCAGGACCCTGTTGAAGGTGAACAGCAAGACGAACAGGTCGACGAAGCGGCCGTCGAAGAACAAGACGACGAACCCCAGCAATTTGTTCCTGGGGTGGAACTGACTGTTGCCCAACAAGTCCTGCGTCAGCACCTTGACGAGTACATCGCTGCAATGGCTACCAATATGCCAATGACAAGTGAGAAGGCTGCTGGTCATCAGTTGAGTCTGTTCACTGTGATCCAAGGTATTCTGAGCCAAGAAGGTGCTGTGTTCATCGCCGAGATGGATAACCTGCTGGCTAAGGTAAAAGCCAACCGCAACGGCGTATTCAGTGAATACTACGTGTTCCGTGGTTTGGAACACCTGCGCCTGACTGTAGCACAGCGTGCACTATTCCAACGCCTGATCCATCTGTTCATCAACACCTGTGATCCGGCTACTCGTGGCCTGGCACTGGAAGCAATCGATCTGCGTGCTGCACTGGCTTCCCCGTTGGAAGACGCCAAGCAACAACGCCTGGTTGCCTACTACACGGCATAAAGTAAAAGAGAGTGGCCTAGGCCACTCTCTTTATGCGCTATTTTACACAGCGCGTTCTGGATTACGTTTGTTGTAAATTTCCAGTAGCTCTCTAAAAGAAGGCAATTGGTGAATGTCCATGCAGAATTCAACTGCATTGGTTTTACCACCGGTAAGATTGATACCGGTCTTTCTTTGGATCTCCTCTGATACCCCTTTAATTCTACACAGTTCCCGGTAAGTAGTTTCTTTAGAGATATTCAGAATAATCTCACCATTAGGGTAAGCTGCTGCTACGTCCAAATCGGCTACGTGCGCTCTTACCTGTGTAGGTAAGTCAGGGAAGTCTTCCAGTATTCGAATACCATTCTCAATGACCATATAAGAGGGTAGGGTTACAATCCACCCATTCATACCGACTACATGCTCATCATTATCATCCTTCATGTCGTCTGGTGACGCGGCGATAACATGCCCTTTGTCTAGACAGAAGAAATGCATATCGTCACAAGTTCTACGTGGTGTAGAACGGAAATCAGCATAATCGCTGATACCGCAGAGAATAGAAATCATCATCGACATATCTTGGTTCTTCTCATCAAGAAGTTCCACGGAGATACAGTCGAATAAGTTATAGACACAATACTCTGCTTTATAACGGGCCTGCATAAACTCGTGCCAAGCTAAACCAGTGGAACCATTTTCAATAAGGTGGTCTGCCGCCTTAAATTTAAGCTTGCGCATACCCAGATGTTTATTGAGAACATCGTCCAGAGCATAACTTTCTTCATTACCCTTAGCCATTCTAATACGCTTGTATAAAGCCATGGCGTCGATAAAGTAATAGCTAGACATACTGTTAAAGGTGTGCCACTGCTCAGCTGGTGGTAACGCCTTGTTAGTACCGTTGTTAGTAACCTGTTTACGAGCCCCTTCCCGGTAAGCTACTTGACGGAACTTTCTAGGTACAGCAGGGTCACAGAAAATATCAGCTGGGTTAGCCCCGTGTTCCTCTAGACGACGAAGAACATGAGGTACGTCGAAGTCTAGGTTCCAGACAGCCATAATGTCCGGTTTCCATTCATGGGCATAGTTGAAACAGGTGCGGATAACCTCCACTTCATCTTCTACTAGGTGAATATAGAATTTTAACCCACGTTCTTTGATAAGGTCACGTTGGCAAGGGTTACCATCTTTATCTTGCCCATCCATATTACGCAAATAATACTCGATGGCTTCCCTGATTTTATCTTCAGGGTTAATGATGCCCTTAAAGAAGTCTTGTCTTACTGCCAACACAGCTTTATCTTTAAAACTGATACTGGCCATCCAGATAGGTTGTTTCTTAATATCTTCACTTACGCTAACGTCAGTTTCAATATCGAATACAGCCACAGTGTTCTTAGTGAACAAATCATAACGGCGTTTGTACATACCCTTGATAAGCGCCGGTAGAGAGATGTCAGTACCGTAAAGATATTGGTTACGTCCATACTGCCGCATATTGCGATCACGGGGTAGATTGAGAACTCGTGCCACTGTTTCAGACATCTTAGTCTGAGTAGTTTTGAATTTCTGAAGACGCTCAATCTTCTCCCATTCTTTTTTGTCTGTGTGGTTACGGAAGGCCTGTTTAGTCACGTAGATATCTCGTTCGAAATTGGTAATCAAACGAACATTAGAGACATGTGTGTCATCTTTGAGATGGACTATTTCCTTAACCACCAGAAGATCATCTTGACCGTTGAGTGAGGGCATAAAGAAAGCGTGTTTACACTCAAACCCTTTAATATCTTCTTTGTTCAATTTAGCCATTTTTTAACCCTTGTTCCGATGCCGCTATACTATCAGTATGACGAGGAAAACTTACCAGAGGGAGTCCCTAATGAAACTCAAAACCTCCCTGCGTCTTGGTTTGGAAACTATTGCTTTCCAGTCAGACCCAGCCCTTTTTAATGATCTGCGGATTGTTATCAATAAGCTGCGGACTGAAAAATCCATTACCGCAGATAAGCTGAAAAAATCAGGCCTGGATAAGATTATCCATAGCCGTACAGGCATCACCATCTTCCCGGTATTGGAGACTGGTGCGAAAGGAATCGGTTACGTTGCCTATGTTAAACCGCCTCAGATCGATGCTAATAATCCGGTGGTTAACTACTACCGTAAGAATTGGCTGAACCAGAATGTTGACGGTTTGGCAGCTATCCGATCAGCCAAGGGTATGGTTACCGGTAGTCTCAACCGCGCTACTGGTAAGGTAACTGGTGTGTTCTCTGAAATCGGTTGTGAACTCACCATCTTCAAGTCTTTCTTCACCACAGATCATTTTACTGATGAAGAAGTCGCTGCCATTATTCTCCACGAAGTTGGACATATTTGGAGCTACTTTGAAATGCTGGGTGAGATGATTACCACCAACTACGTTCTCCAGACCGTGTCTAAGGAATTCCTCAAGACCGGTGACAATGAGAAACGGGTGGCTATCCTCAGTGAAGCTGAGGTTGTGCTGGGTATCAAGATCGAGAACAAACAGGACTTGGCCCGTGTATCTAATGATGATACACTCCAGACAGTGATCATCTCCAATATCGTCCGTGAAAACCGTTCTGAGTTCAACAGCTATGTCTACGACTTGACTGGCTGGGAACAGTTGTCTGATCAATTCGCTGCTCGGCACGGTTGTGGTGTACACTTGGCCACGGCGCTGGATAAGTTATATCGTCTATACGGTACCGATAGCTATATGACTGGCTTTGGTTTCTATTTCTGGGAAGCCATTAAGCTTATGCTGGTAATCGGCGCTATGTATACCGGTTATGGTATTGCTCTGGTTCTGTTGACACTGATGTACTGTCCGCTAGAGCGTGAATACGATGAGCCAGCGGCACGTATGCAGCGTATTCGTAAACAGATGGTAGAGCAGACCAAGTTACGCGATATGACGCCGGAGATGCGTACAGACCTGCTGAACGATATCGCTGCTGTCGATGCCATTCTCAAAACCATCACTGACCGGGAAACTTTCTACTACAAGGTGTGGAAGAACCTGGTTCCTTGGGGTCGTCGCCAAGTGAAGGCAATGGAATTCCAAAAAATTATGGAGGACTTGGCTAATAACGAACTGTACGTTAACAGTGCCAAGATTCTCAACATTCAACAACAATCGGAGAGTTAAGAAGATGACTATTGATGTAACTAAACTGGTGCAACTGTGCACGGATATCAGTCGTTACACCTCTGGCGAACAACCGCGCCGTACACTCATGACCACTATGGCACTTTCTCGTGCCTTGGCTTATGTGTTGCCGCTGCCTTCGTCTCCGGTGGATAACGTTCAAAGTTATTGGCTGATGGCCAATAACCGGATGGTGGCTGATAT
>JBLIZM010000059.1:0-4685 GCA_048859855.1 Trichlorobacter sp. | reverse complement strand
GTGCCATCCTCTGCCAGATTCCGGGTATAGGTACATCCCTCCTTGAAACCGGTACACGCGATGAACTTGCCTCGCTTGCCCAGTTTAATGGCAAGGGGCCGTCCACATTCAGGGCACAGTTCCTCAATCGTTTCGGTTGTCAGGGAGTCCTTACTGACCTCGGCCTCTTTCTGCTTAAGCAAGGTAATGAATGGCTCCCAAAAGTCGGCGAGCAGCGGCTGCCATTTCAGTTCACCACGGGCCACCTGATCGAGCTGTTCTTCAAGGCCTGCCGTAAAATTATAGTCCACATAGGTTGTGAAGTGGGTGGTCAGCAAATCATTGACCACCATTCCGACATCCTCCGGGAAGAAACGACGCTTTTCCAGGCGGACATATTTACGCTCAACCAGTGTATTTAGGGTGCTGGCATAGGTCGAAGGACGACCGATGCCATATTCTTCAAGTGTCTTAACCAGTGTCGCTTCAGTATAGCGCGGAGGGGGCTGCGTGCTATGCTGATCAGCACGAACCTTCTGCAAGGTAACGGCTGTCCCTTCAACCAACGGTGGGAGCAACCCTTCCCGCTCTTCATCAGCGTCATCAACCCCTTCAATATATACTTTCATATACCCCGGGAAGGTCAGGACCGATCCATTCGCACGCAGGGTATATGGCCCTCCATCAGCACGAACCGTGATGTCAACAGCGGTCTGATCAAGCCGGGCCTCAGCCATTTGACAGGCAATGGTGCGCTTCCATATCAGGTCATAGAAACGGTACTGATCAGGGGTTAGAAAGCGCTTTAGCTCCGCAGGGCTCTTGTCCAGATAGGTTGGGCGGATCGCTTCGTGGGCCTCTTGGGCATTTTTTGACTTGGTACGGTAATGGCGGGGCTTTGCCAGGGCATACTCTTGGCCGTAGGTTCCTAGAATCACCTGATGGGCCTCGGCCAGCGCCTGCTGCGACAGATTAACACTGTCGGTACGCATATACGTTATCAAACCGACCGTTCCTGCATCGCCAATCGCAACCCCTTCATACAGTTTCTGGGCTGTTGCCATGGTCTTTTTAGCCGAGAAACCCAGTTTGCGGGAAGCCTCCTGCTGAAGCGTAGAAGTCGTAAAGGGTGGCGGTGGCGTCCGCTTGGTTTGTTTACTGGTGACCCGTTCGACCTGGGCGCTCCCCGCTGCAATGGCGCTTCGAAGCTCCTCAGCCCGCGTGGCATCAGGAATCGCGAATTTATCAAGACGGCTGCCGGCAACCGTTGTCAGGGTAGCATCAAACGGTGAACCATCGCTACTGGCGAGCAGCGCCTCGATTGTCCAGTATTCCTGTTCGCAGAAAGCCTGAATTTCTTTCTCACGGTCACACACCAGTCGCAAAGCGACTGACTGTACCCGCCCGGCAGACAATCCATACCGGATCTTTTTCCAAAGAAACGGTGAAAGGGTAAAACCAACCAGATAGTCGAGGATCGAGCGCGCCTGCTGGGCATCGACCAGATCAGCTGCTATCTGGCGAGGATGTTTAATGGCATGGAGAATCGCATCCTTGGTTATTTCATGAAAAACTACCCGCTCAATCGGCAGTTTCGACTTTTTATCCAGCCCAAGGGCCGCCACCAGGTGCCAGGATATCGCTTCCCCCTCCCGGTCGGGGTCAGTTGCAAGAATCAAGCGGTCAGACTGTTTCAGTGCTTTTTTTATCGCATCCAGATGTTTTTTACTCTCAGGGAGTACCTGATAGTTTGGCTGGAAACCATCCGTAACATTCACCGATCCCTGCTTACTCGGCAATGCGCGAACATGGCCATAGGAAGCAAGGACTTGATAGTCCTTGCCCAGAAACTTTTCAATGGTTCGAGCCTTGGCCGGAGACTCCACTATAACGAGATGTTGAGGCATATCAGTATCTATCCTTTAAGGGATCGGGTAGTAGTATATTACGTATCGTATCTGATCGTACGTGCGCTGCACCATAGTACAAAGCGGGCAAGCTCGTCAATCCCACGTCTGCTTTACCTGTATTGCCACCTTCATCACAAGTGTACAAAGCAGCGGACGGTGTGGTATGGTACGAATACCGTATGTATCCGATCAGCACCAGTCAAAATCACTCGTGTTCTGCATCTGACTATCTCTCCATCGTGGAGGCTTTTTGTGTCCAGCACTACCCATCGCAACCGTCCCGAACTCCTCGCACCAGCCGGGACCATGGAAAAACTTATCTGCGCAGTCCGCTTTGGAGCTGACGCCGTCTATATGGGGGGGCCAGCATTTGGTCTCCGTAACATGGCTGGGAATTTTAGTCTCGAGCAAATGCCTGAAGCACTGGAGTTCTGCCACCAGCACCATGTCCGTTGTTTTCTAACCATCAACAGCTACCCCCCGAACAACCGTTTACCAGAACTTGAAGCATATCTACACGCTTTGGCACCGTTACCGTTTGACGCCTATATTGTCAGCGATCCCGGAGTAATCCGTTTGGTGCGCCGAATCAGCCCAGATCGAGAGATCCATCTTTCAACCCAGGCCAACACTATTAACTATGAGAGCGCCCTTTTCTGGCAGGAGCAGGGGATTGCTCGGGTTAATCTGGCGCGAGAGATGACCCTCAGCGATATTCAGTCCACCATCAAGCAAGTGGACATCCCCTGTGAAGTATTCAGCCATGGGGCACTTTGTATCGCCTATTCAGGGCGCTGTCTGCTCAGTAGCGCCATGACCGACCGTAGTGCCAATCTTGGTGAGTGCACCCAGCCCTGTCGCTGGGAATACACGCTGGTTGAGAAAACCAGACCGGACCAATCCTTCCCGATTGAGGAAGACCATGACGGAACCTACATTTTCAACTCCCGCGACCTCTGCCTGCTGGAACAACTCCCGGCACTCATTGATGCTGGCGTTGCCTCTTTGAAAATCGAGGGGCGGATGAAGGGTGTGCACTATCTTGCCAGTGTCATTCGGATCTACCGTGCCGCCATCGATCGCTACTGTGCCGACCCGTCGGCATACCAACCAGACCCCGAATGGTTTGAAGAGTTGGACACCATCAGTAACCGGGGGTATACTACCGGTTTCCTGTTTGGTAATCCCCGGGATGTGGGGCAAACCTACCATGCCGGCTATCAGCGGACCCATCAGCTGGTTGCGGTCATTGAGGAGCTGCTCCCCGATAACCTGGCACTTGTTGCGGTACGTAACCGCTTTTCCACCGGAGAAACGGTATCACTGATCGGTCCTCTGATGCGTAATGCCGCCTTCACCGTTGGGAGCCTAACGGTTTGCCGGGCAGATGGGAACCAGCAGGAACAGGAGACTGTACATCCCAACATGAAGGTACTGATGACCGCACCTCCGGGAAGCGCCCCTGGCGACCTGATTAGACGTGAAAGTGTGACCGCCGTTGAACCCCAAAGTGAAGCTCAATGCAGTTGTTGCTCATAAGCCTTGGGACGAGAAGAGAGAAGGCATGAATCAGAAAACTATCCATAGATTACCGCCCCAGAGCCTCGAAGCTGAGATGTCCGTGCTTGGTGGTATCCTGATTGACAATGATGCGATTAACCGGGTGCTGGAGTTATTGCAAACCGATGATTTCTACCGCGAATCCCATCGTCGTATCTTTAGTGCCATGCTGGAGCTTTCAGAACGCCGTGAGCCCTGCGATCTCATCACCCTGACCGATGCCTTAACCCGCCGGGGAGACCTTGACACCTGTGGTGGCGCCGGCTATCTCGCGACATTGGTTGACTATGTCCCAACCGCAGCAAACATCAATTACTATTGTAAGATTGTCAAAGAAAAATCGGTTAACCGCCACCTGATCAGTGTTGCCACCGAAATTGTCACCAAGGGGTATGAGGAACAGGGGGATGTGAATAGCCTTCTAGATCAGGCTCAAAAGGCATTATTCGAGATCGGCGAGAACAAGCTCAGGCCACAATACTTTCAGGTCAAAGATATTATCAAGGGTGCCTTCAGCATCCTTGAATCCCTCTATGAACGAAAAGAGTTGGTAACAGGAGTGCCAACCGGCTTTCTCGACCTTGATCAGATGACGGCAGGATTCCAGCCAGGAGACCTGATTATCATCGCAGCCCGCCCATCAATGGGAAAAACGGCCCTGGCACTCAATATCGCAAGTCACGCCAGCGCTGAGGTCAAAGGCGAAAAAGCCGCATCAGTGATCTTTTCCCTCGAGATGGGGAAGGAGCAACTGGTTACCCGCTTCCTCTCCTCGATCGCACGAGTCGATGCCTCCAAAATGCGTACCGGTCATTTTAATGACACCGACTGGCCTCGCTTGCAACATGCTGCAAACATATTGCATGGTGCCCCGATTTTCATTGATGATACGCCGGCTATCTCGGTTCTTGAACTACGATCGAAAGCAAGACGGCTTAAGTCTGAACATAATATCGGCATGATTATCGTTGATTACCTTCAACTCATGCGGGGTGGGGACTCAATCGAAAACCGCCAACAGGAAATCTCTGAGATTTCCCGCTCCTTGAAAGCGCTTGCCAAAGAGCTGCATGTTCCGGTCATTGCGCTCTCACAGCTCAACCGGAGCCTTGAAAGTCGCGGTGACAAGCGTCCCATGATGAGTGATCTCCGGGAGTCAGGAGCCATCGAACAGGATGCCGATGTCATCATGTTTGTCTATCGCGAAGCGGTCTACTGCGAACACTGCAAGAAAAA
>JBLIZM010000058.1:0-5084 GCA_048859855.1 Trichlorobacter sp. | reverse complement strand
AAGACGGTGGAGTCCGAATTCAAGGTTCCCGAATAGATTCTCAGAATCGTAATCTTGCCGGTGTAGGGGTCTGAGGTGGTTTTAAACACCAGGGCCGAGAACGGCTCGTTCTCCACTGGGCCACGCTCTACCAGGTCGCCGGTCTTGGGATTTTCCCCAACAGCCTTGGTGCGGTCAAGCGGAGATGGCAGGAAGCGGCAGACCGCCTGCAGTAGCTGGCGCACGCCAATGTTTTGTGTCGCGGAACCGCACAAAACCGGGGTAAAGGTGTTACGCATCGTACCAACCCGCAGTCCGTCGAGGATTTCCTCTTCAGTCAGGGTACCGGCATCAAGATACTTCTCGGTCAGGGCGTCATAGGCTTCCGCCACAACCTCAATCATATGATCACGCAGACGGTTCGCTTCTTCAAGCTGGTCAGCCGGGATCTCCATCTCCTGACAGCCACCATTACCGTCTTTTGCATAGCGGCAGGCTTTCATGCTGATCAGGTCAATAACCCCCTCAAAGGCATCCTCCGCACCGATCGGCATCTGGATCGCCACCCCCCGGGCTTGCAGATGCTGCTCCATATCGTCAATCGCCCGTAGGAAGTTAGCCCGCTCCTTATCCATCTTATTGACAAAGGCGATGCGAGGAATTTCGAACTCGTTGGCCCAGCCCCAGACTTCTTCAGTCTGCACCTTGACCCCGGAGATGGCGGACAGGATAATAACCGCACAGTCAAGAGCGCGCATGCAGGCACGGGTATCACCGATAAAGTCGCCGTAGCCCGGCGTATCAACAAAGTGGATTGAGTGGCCATCCCACTCACAATGATCAAAGGCTGATGAGATGGAAATTTTACGCTTGATTTCCTCCGGCTCGAAGTCCATGGTGGCGGTGCCATCATCGACCCGCCCGAGGCGGTCAATCATACCGGTGTTGAAGAGGATTGCTTCGGCCAGTGATGTCTTACCGGCTCCTCCGTGTGCGACGATTCCCAGGTTGCGGATCTTCTCGGTTGCGTATGTTCCCATCGTCAGCCTCCTTTAGCTGTATCAGTCAGTCGCCCGCGTGGCGACCGGGATCAAGTATTACGCTCAAACAGAATACGAAGTCCATCAAGGGTCAAGAATGCATCAACCTCATCAATTGTTTTAGAGTCCTCTGCAATTAATCGCGCCAGGCCGCCGGTGGCAATGACTTTCGGTTGCACCCGGCTTTCCTGAACGATCCGTTCTACAATACCATCCACCAGACCGACATAGCCATACAGAATACCGGCCTGCATTGAGTTAACCGTATTCTTCGCAATCGCCTGGGGTGGTCGCACGATATCGACCCGGGGAAGCTTACTGGCCCGCTGAAACAGCGCCTCCAGGGAAATCGCCAGTCCCGGGGCGATGGCACCACCGCAATACTCCCCTTTAGCATTTACAAAGTCAAAGGTCGTTGCCGTACCAAAATCAACAATAACTAATGCGCACTGATGTTTCTCATACCCGGCTATCGCATTGACAATCCGGTCAGCACCAACCTCACGGGGGTTATCATACTGAATCGGCATACCGGTTTTGATACCCGGTCCGACCACCAGTGCGGTTAGTTGGAAAAAATCCCGGCTGAGCGTCTCGAGCACACCGGTCAGTGGCGGTACTACCGAAGAGATAATAACGGCATCAACCCGGGAAAAGGTCAGTGACGAAAGGGAAAAGAGGCTTTGAAGCATCACGCCGTACTCATCGGAGGTGCGTGACTTATCGGTCGCAATCCGCCAATGGTGCTTCAGGGTCTGTCCCTCGTATAATCCCAGGACTATATTACTGTTACCGACATCTATAACCAGCAGCACGTTCCCGTCTCTCCTTTCAGCATACCGTCACATCACCGCTTATAATCCGTTCGATACCGGAAATCGTGGCAACCAGCAATGCCCCGTCGTGGTCGACACCGGCAAATCCTCCTTCAATCAGCCGATCCCCACTCAACACCCGGACCGTCTTACCGGCAGCCGTACATAACCGTGACCACTCCTGGCGAATCGGATCAAATCCCTCACGTAGAAACCGTTGATACTGACGATCCAGAGCGCTCAACACCCGTGCGGCAAACTGCTCACGATCAATCGGGGAACCGCCAAGCAGAGCCAACGAGGAGGCCGGACTGCGCAAATCCTCGGGGAACTGGTCACTACGCATATTCAGGTTGACCCCGATACCGAGAATAACAAAGCTGACCCGGTCGGTTTCGGCACTCATTTCATTGAGAAGTCCAGCCACTTTATAACGTCCCACCAGCACGTCGTTGGGCCATTTAATACTAGGCTTCAGCGATGTCAGTGCTTCAATTGCCTCAACCACCGCCACCGCCGACAGAAAGGTCAGCTGGGGAGCCTGGGATGGCGGCACATCCGGGCGCAGTATCACGGAGCCATAAAAGTTACTGGCCGCTGGTGACTCCCAGCGCCGTCCCAACCGCCCTCGCCCGCTGGTCTGCTGGTCCGCCAGGATAACCGTCCCCTCGGGAGCACCGGCTTCTGCGGCGCTATAGGCCCGGTTATTGGTGGAGTCAAGCTGAGCAAAGACTTCAAGCCGGCGGCCGATTACCACGACATCGAGCTGCCGCTCGATTCCCTCGACCGTCAACCGGTCAGGAGCTGCCACCAACCGGTATCCGCGGGAAGGAACCGACTCAATCCGATACCCCTGCTCCCGCAGGGTTCTGATCTGTTTCCAGACTGCCGTACGGGACACCCCCAGGCGATTACACAGTTCTTCGCCGGAAATCAACCCGTCTGCTTCGGACAAGAGGGTCAGAAGCGATCCCTGGCAGCTGCGGCGGGTCATGAGACCGTTAATCCAGCAGCATGGAGATATCCATCGCTCGCGGTGAATGGGTCAGCGCCCCCACCGAGATGATGTCAACCCCCGTGGCCGCAATCGCGGCGATCGTCTCGAGATTTACACCGCCGGACGCCTCCACCAGGGCACGGCCGGCAATCAGACCGACACAGTGCTGCATGGTCGGACAATCCATATTATCGAGCATAATAATATCAGCACCAGCGGCAAGCGCCTCCTGGACCTGCTCAACCGATTCGGTCTCGATCTCAATCTTTAAGGTATGGGGAATGGCGGCACGGGCACGGCGGATCGCCTCGGTGATCCCTCCGGCAGCCGTAATATGATTTTCTTTTATCAATATGCCGTCATACAGACCGGTCCGGTGGTTATGGCCACCACCGACCCGCACAGCATACTTTTCGAGCACCCGCAGACCAGGGGTCGTTTTACGGGTATCAACAACCCGGGCCGTGGTACCGGCAACCGCAGCGACGTAGCGCGCGGTCAGACTGGCGATTCCGCACATCCGCTGGAGCAGGTTCAAGGCTACCCGCTCACCCTGGAGCAGGTTGGCGGCGTCACCGCCAAAGGCGGCAATGACCGTACCAGCTTCAACCCGATCACCATCAGCAGCCTGCGGGGTAAAACGTATCGCCGGGTCAACTAATGCAAAAACCCGGGCAGCGACTGACAGCCCGGCAAGAACGAGCGGCTCTTTAGCCACCAGCCGGCCGGTAATTTCCCGCGCCTGCGGCACAACCGCCGCGGTAGTTACGTCACCGGTATGGATATCCTCTTCCAGTGCCCGTTCGATTATCCCGTCGATGCCACGCATAGCCAGCCATCCTTTTCATACTAACAGTGGTAGTCTAGTCTCTATACCATAGCACTGAATGGCACCGCAACCTGCATTGCATCAACAGCTCCCGCCGACAGCTGTATATAAATTGTATACAATTAACAATTGACAATTTTGGTCTCCACTTTTACAGTAGAGCGCTTCCAAATCATATTTAAGCTTCAAGGGGGATTTCGATGAACGGGCGGATTATTACCTTGATCGCAACGCTGATGCTGACCGTATTCACGGTTTCGGCACAGGCGAAAGATGTCAAATTCACTTTCAAGAACGCGGCACCGGTTGTCTTCAGCCATGACACACACCTGCTGAAGAACAAGGATTGCCGTGTCTGCCACAGCGCCATCTTTAATCTCGCGAAGAAGCGCACCTATTCCATGCAGGAAATGGAAAAAGGATTGTCCTGCGGTGCCTGCCATAATGGCAAAAAGGCATTCAGTGTCGCGCCTGAGAAGAACTGCACCAAGTGCCACCGTGGTACACCAAACGGTGTAACCTTCAAACATCCGGCCGGTGATGCGTACTTCAGCCACGATTCACACGTTGCCGGCAAGGGGCTCGGCTGCAAGAGCTGCCACAATAACGGCCCGATGAAGCGCGGAATCACCATGGCCCAGATGGAAAAAGGTCAGTCTTGTGGTGTCTGCCACAATGGCAAGAAAGCCTTCACCGTCGAGTCAAACTGCACCAAGTGCCACCGCGCCCTGGTTAAGAAGAACGTTAAGTACGCATCAAAACCGATTAACGACGCGGTCTTCAGCCATGAGTTCCACACCCAGGCGTATAAGTGCAGCGACTGCCATACCAAATACTATCCCTACGGCGGCGCCAAGCGTGGCGTTACCATGAAGCAGATGGAGCAGGGCAAGTCCTGCGGTGTCTGCCACAACGGCAAAACTAATTTCGCAGCTTCTGGTGACTGTAACAAGTGTCACGTCGGTTTCAAGCCGGCAAACATGACCTACAAGAACAGCCGTGGCACCATCGTTGGCTACTTCAGCCACGATGTCCACACGGCAATGCTGGCCTGCAGCGAGTGCCACACCAAGGTATATCCGTATGGTGGCGCAAAGCGTGGTGTAACCATGAAGGAGATGGAGCAAGGCAAATCATGTGGCGCCTGCCACAATGGCAAGACCGCATTCCCGGTTACTGCCAACTGCTCCAAGTGCCACAAAAAGCAAAAATAAGCTGACCTCATTCAGCTATGAATGATAACGGGGCGGTTCCTGACTGGAACCGCCCCGTTTGTATTTCAGGTCTTCGTTGGTGTACGACCAGACATCCCTAGCAGCTGACCTGCCGTTCCCGCCGCCTCCTCAGGAGCAGTGGCACCAGTACCGCCAGAAAGAGTAACACGCATCCTATCCACTCCCTGAAGGAGATCGGAAGAGCGTCGT
>JBLIZM010000057.1:0-2643 GCA_048859855.1 Trichlorobacter sp. | reverse complement strand
GGGGTAGTCCTGCTCAAAAATTGTTTCGGGAAGCGCTGATGCCCGATAGCGGGGAACGCCGGCTGCGTCAGCCAAGGCCTGTAACAAATGGGTCTTTCCAGAGCCGCTGGCACCATAGAGATACAAAACCTGCTCGATACTGGTCTGGTCGAGTATCCGCTGACAGAACTGGAGCGCTGATTGATTGCCGCTGCAGGGTATGAAGCTGGAAAAATCCTGCCGGTTGGCAACCGGCAGTTCAAGGGCTTGCTGCTCCATTAGAAGAGCTGTCCCTGGAGAGGACGGTCGGGGAGGGTTCGTCCAAAATGGCTAAAAGCAGCCGCGGTGGCAACACGGCCACGGGGAGTACGGTTTAAAAAGCCATTCTGGATCAAAAACGGTTCATAGACATCTTCGATGGTGTCGCGTTCTTCTCCGATTGCTGCTGCAATCGTATCGAGGCCAACCGGCCCACCACCAAACTTGTCAATGATAGTCAGGAGAATCAGACGGTCCATCTGATCAAACCCCATGGCATCGATTTCAAGCAGTTGGAGTGTCGCTTCGACCACGTCACGGGTAATGACGCCATCGGCACGAACCTGGGCAAAATCACGAACCCGGCGTAGCAAGCGATTGGCGATTCGTGGCGTACCACGACTGCGGCGGGCCAGTTCCACTGCACCATCCGGGTCGACCGCCATGCCGAGGATACCGGCAGACCGGGTGATAATGGTAGCGAGTTCCTGATCACTATAGAACTCAAGACGGGCAATAACACCGAAACGATCCCGCAGTGGCGAAGAGAGCAGTCCGGCACGGGTTGTGGCGCCGACCAGAGTGAAGCGGGGCAGGTCAAGTTTGATCGAGCGGGCACTTGGTCCCTGTCCAATAATAATATCCAGCTGAAAGTCTTCCATGGCCGGGTAGAGAATCTCTTCGACAACATGGGACAGTCGGTGGATCTCATCGATGAACAGAACGTCATGGGGTTCGAGGTTGGTCAAGATCGCGGCGAGGTCACCGGGACGCTCAATAACCGGACCAGAGGTCGATTTGAGGTTCGTTCCCATTTCCGAGGCGATGATGTTCGCCAGCGTGGTTTTTCCCAATCCGGGGGGGCCATATAACAAAACATGGTCAAGCGATTCGCCGCGACCACGGGCTGCGTCGATGAACAGCGCTAGGTTACTGCGAATCTTTTCCTGGCCGATGTATTCGGATAGGACCCGTGGTCTGAGGGTTGCATCAAACTGCAGGTCATCGTCACGGCGCTCTGGGGTAATGGTACGTTCCATGGGGTGACTATGCCGTACTTTTGCACGCTTGTCAAAGGAGCGACGAACGTGGTATTGAAAAATACTGCAGGTTGCAGCAAGGCAATACTGCATTTGCGTTTTGAGTAAGGAGTTACCATGATAACACACGCTGTTTCTATTGGTTCGGTCACCATGGGAGCCGGTAAACCACTGGTTCTAATAGCTGGTCCCTGCGTTATTGAAAATGAAACCTCTTCACTAAAGCATGCGGAGCGTCTCAAGACGATCTGTACTGATATCGGTATTCCCCTGATTTTCAAGTCCTCCTACGACAAGGCGAACCGCACTTCGGCAGCCGGATTTCGTGGCCCCGGGATTGAAGAGGGGTTGAAAATCCTTGAGAAGGTCAAGCGGACCTTTGATCTGCCGGTTCTGTCTGACATTCACTCGATTGAGCAGGTTGATCCAGCGGCTGAAGTCCTCGATGTGTTACAGATTCCCGCGTTCCTCTGTCGTCAGACCGATTTGTTGACCAAGGCAGCTGCAAGTGGCAAGCCGGTTAATATTAAAAAAGGTCAGTTTCTTGCCCCGTGGGACATGCGTAACGTTGTGGGAAAAATGGTTGCCGCAGGTAATGAGTCAATCATCCTGACGGAGCGTGGCGCCAGTTTCGGCTATAATAACCTGGTTGTAGATATGCGCTCATTCCCGGTTATGCGTTCTTTTGGCTATCCGGTTGTTTTTGATGCGACCCATAGCGTACAGATTCCCGGTGGTCAGGGTACCTCATCTGGCGGTCAGCGTGAGTTTGTGGAAACCCTTTCCCGCGCAGCAGTGGCTACGGGGATCGATGGGATTTTTATGGAGGTTCATGAGTCGCCGGATCAGGCGCTGTGTGATGGCCCTAATTCAATCCCGCTTAATGAACTGCCTGATCTGTTGAAGCGCCTGATTGCGATCGATGAGGTTATCCGATGAGTCGTATCATCGCAGAGGGGAAAAAGCTGATCCGCGCCGAAGCCGATGCGGTGATGGCGCTGGTTGATAAAATTGATGATGCCTTTGTTGCTGCGGTTGAAATGATTCTTGCCAGCAGCGGCCGGGTAGTCGTGACCGGTATGGGGAAGTCTGGCCTGATTGGTCAGAAGATCGCTTCAACCATGGCTTCAACCGGCACTCCCGCCTTCTTTCTCCATCCCGCTGAAGGGATTCATGGCGATCTCGGTATGATTATGGCTGGTGACGTTGTCATCGGCATCTCCAACAGTGGTGAGACTGAAGAGCTGCTACGGATTCTACCGGTGATCAAACGCCTCGGCGCCCGTTTAATCGCCATGACCGGCAATGCAGACTCAAATCTAGCAAAAACCAGTGATGTACTGTTACAGGTGAGTGTTGCTGAGGA
>JBLIZM010000056.1:0-13871 GCA_048859855.1 Trichlorobacter sp. | reverse complement strand
TCCAGCTTGAATCCAGCGGCATGAAGGAAATGCTGGTCAAACTCAAACCAAACTGTTTTGAAGAAATCATCGCTGCCTGCGCACTCTACCGTCCAGGACCACTCGGTAGCGGCATGGTGGACGAGTTTATCGACCGAAAGCATGGACGGCAAAAAGTCAGCTATGACCTGCCCCAGCTTGAGCCGATTCTCAAGGACACCTACGGGGTTATTGTCTATCAGGAACAGGTTATGCAGATTTCCCGTAGCCTGGCCGGTTACTCGCTTGGCCGCGCAGACCTGTTACGCCGGGCGATGGGTAAAAAAGACCCGGCAGTCATGGCCAAGGAAAAAGAACCGTTCCTGGCGGGAGCCAAGGCCCAGGGGGTTGACCCCACCAAGGCAGAGGCAATTTTCGATTTAATGGCCAAGTTCGCTGAGTACGGCTTTAACAAATCCCACTCAGCGGCCTATGCCCTGATCGCCTACCAGACAGCCTACCTGAAAGCCCATTATCCGGTTGAGTTTATGGCTGCACTGCTTTCCTGCGACATGGACAGCACCGATAAGGTTGTTAAAAGTATCGCTGACTGCCGAGATCAGGAGATTGAAGTCCTCCCTCCCGACATCAACCACTCCAAGCATTCCTTCACGGTTGTTGACAAGTCAATGCGCTTTGGACTTGGTGCGGTAAAAGGTGTCGGCGGTGGTGCCGTTGAGGCGATTATCGAGGCGCGACAGGACAAGCCGTTCGCCAGCCTGTTCGAACTTTGTGAGCGAGTAGACCTGCGTAAAGTTAACCGCCGAGTCCTTGAAGCCTTAATCAAATGTGGTGCCTTTGATAGCATCCATGGTGTACGGGCCCCCTTGATAGCCATTCTTGATGATGCTATTACCTTTGGCCAAAAGCTTCAGGAGGAACGCGACTCCGCCCAATGCTCGTTGTTTGGCGACCCTGCCGAGTCCGGTGTCATTCCGACCCCGACAATCCCGCAGATTGATGACTGGCATGACCGAGAGAAACTCTCTTTTGAAAAGGAAGCGCTGGGCTTCCTGATTACCGGACACCCCCTCGACCGGTATGTCGGCGAGATAAAGCGACTGGCCAATACCCAGATTGCCGAGCTTGAACGCCGGGGGGATGGCTGTGAGATCAAAATATGCGGCATCGTGACCACTCTCAAGGAGATAACCACCAAGAAGGGTGACCGGATGTGTTTCGCCACCGTTGAAGACCTGACCGGCCAGGTTGAAGTAACCATCTTCAGTGACATGTACCTTCCAGCCCAGCAGATGCTGAAGTCTGATGAACCACTCTGCATCACCGCCAAGCTGGAAAAAGGCGAAAAGGGATGCAAACTGCTGGTCATGAAGCCCCAGGACGGGAAGCGACGCTTTGGAAACAGCCAGCCAGCGGTTGGGGGTAAAATCTGCCTGCTGCGGGAAGCACAGATTGAACAGGTTCGTCAGGTAACCCTGAACTGTCTCCTACCGGATCTCACCGATAATCAGATACTCGCCCTTAAAGCAGTATTGGAACGTTTCCCTGGCGACTTGCCGGTGTATATGCAGCTTGAACTGCCGGAGCATAGCATGACCACCGTCCGCCTGCCGGACAATCTGCGCGTGGCGGCCTGTGATGAATTTAAGGTGGCGGTAGAACGCTGTGTCGGCTATAATGCCGCAGTATTTGAATAAGGTTTTATAAAACTGATACCTAATGAAACCAACTAACGGTGACTCTGGTCACGATTGATGAGGTCAGGCATGGCAGCTCCCGTATACTTAGAATTTGAAAAACCGATTGCCGAACTGGAAAAGAAAATTGAAGAGCTGCGTGCTATTGCTGATAGTGGCCTGGAGCAGGAAATCTGCTCGCTTGAACGGCATGTCGTCCAGAAGCGGGCAGAAATTTTCGAGAACCTGACCCGTTGGCAAAAGGCGCAGGTGGCCCGACACATCAATCGTCCTTTCACCATGGACTATGTAAACCTGCTCTTTAGCGACTTTAACGAACTGCATGGTGATCGCCTGTTCGGTGACGATCCCGCAATTGTCGCTGGTGTTGCCCGTTTCGATGGCCAGCCGGTTCTGGTGGTCGGACACCAAAAAGGACGGGATACCAAGGAAAAAGTCTACCGTAACTTTGGCATGCCAAACCCGGAAGGATACCGTAAAGCACTGCGCTTATTCCGTATGGCCGAGCAGTTTAACATGCCGATTATCACCTTCGTTGACACACCGGGTGCGTATCCCGGCATCGGTGCTGAAGAGCGAGGCCAAGCTGAGGCAATTGCCCGTAACCTGCGTGAAATGGCGGAACTAACCGTTCCCATCATTGTCTGCATCACCGGTGAAGGGGGCTCTGGCGGAGCGCTGGCAATCGCAGTCGGTAACCGGGTATTGATGCTTGAGCATTCAATTTATGCCGTTATCTCACCGGAAGGTTGCGCAGCCATCCTCTGGTCTGATGGCAGTAAAGGGGCCCTCGCCGCCGAAGCGCTCAAGCCGACCGCACAGGATATCATCCATCTCGGCGTCATTGACGAGATTGTCCATGAACCGGTAGGTGGTGCTCACAACGACCACGAGGCAATGGCTCAGGCTCTTGGTTCGGCGATCCGTCGCCACCTGGCCGAACTCAAGGCGCTCTCCCCCGAAGAACTGGTCGAAGATCGCTATCGTAAATTCAGAGCCATGACCCAGATGGCTGGCTAGCCCTGAATGATTAGCAGGAACTACCACAGGGCGCAGATGCGCCCTGTTCTATTTGAATAGATGACAAAGGAAATCCGGTGAAACTCACCATCATAAAATACTGTCTGATGATTGGCGGGGGGGCGGCTGTCGGAGCACTCTACAGCTTTATAAGCCGCTGCGCCGGCGGTGGCTGAGCGTTGATGTCGAACCCCTGGTCAGGGGTTATCTACGGGGCCATCATCGGCCTGGCACTAGCATTAATCCCCGGTGAGAACCGGCAACCACCACACAGAAATGAGGAACCATGACTGAACGGCTTCAGAAACTAATTGCCGCCGCCGGTGTCTGCTCACGACGTACCGCTGAGGAGCATATCCTGGCGGGGCGCGTTCAGGTCAACGGTCAAACGGTCACCGAGTTGGGAACCAAGGCTGACCCGTCCAAAGACAAAATCACCGTCGATGGGGTTCTGCTCAACCAGAATAATCAACGCTACTACCTGTTGCTGCATAAGCCAGCCGGGTATGTCACCTCCCTGAAGGATCCTCAAGAGCGAGCGCTGGTAACCGATCTGATTACCGACATCGATGCCCGCCTCTATCCGGTCGGTCGACTGGACTATAACTCCGAAGGGCTGTTACTCATGACCAACGATGGTGACTGGGCAAACCGCCTGATGCACCCCCGTCATGAAGTTGACAAAGAATATCACGTGCGGGTTCGCGGTAAAGTCGATCCCCAGCAGATTAAGCGCCTGCTGGATGGTGTTGAGCTCGAAGACGGCCCCAGCCGGGCTACGGCAGCCCGGATTATCAGACAGGATCAGCAAAACGACTGGCTGTCCATTACCATTCGCCAAGGGCGTAACCGGCAGGTGCGCCGGATGTGCGCAGCGGTTGGCCTCTCGGTCGTCCGACTTCGTCGTATTCGTTATGGCATCTTGACACTTGGTGGTTTAAAACCAGGCCAGTACCGGCTCCTGACCGCCCAAGAGGCAGCAGCGCTGGTTGCGCCGACTCCACCCCCAACCACAAACCGTACCAAACCAGGAGACGGAGGAACCCGCCCACCACGCCGGGTCATCGTAGCCCCTAAGACTCCTGGTAGCGATCGCAAATGAACAGGAGTGGTCGCGTACGGATAGCCGAACTCTGTGCCAATCCGCCATCAGACAACACGGTAGTGACCGTCAACGGCTGGGTACGGGCAAACCGTGCCGGCAAGCACCATAGTTTTATCACCCTTAACGATGGATCAACGCTTGCCGGGTTACAACTGGTTTTGAGTGCTGAACAGTTTCCGGATTACCCATCCCTATGCCGTATTACAACCGGCACCGCCCTGCGTGCCACCGGCGTTGTCGTTGCAACCCCTGACAGCCCACAACCGATTGAGCTACAGCTTACGGAACTGACCGTTGTCGGTGAAAGTGATCCAACATATCCACTGCAGAAAAAGCGTCACAGCTTCGAATACCTGCGGGAGATTGCCCACCTTCGTCCCCGAACAAACACCTTCGGCGCAGTATTTCGGGTTCGCTCCGCCATGGCGCAGGCAATTCATCGCTTCTTTGCAACAAGAGGATTTCTCTACGTCACGACCCCGATTATCACAGCTAACGACTGCGAAGGAGCGGGTGAGCTGTTTCGGGTGACAACCCTTGCTCCTACCAGTAGCGCCCCTGTCAGTGAAGATTTTTTCGCAGCCCCAACCGGATTGACCGTCAGTGGCCAACTCGAGGGAGAACTTTTCGCGCAGGCCTTCAGCGACATCTACACCTTTGGACCAACCTTTAGGGCAGAAAACTCAAACACTGCCCGCCATGCTGCCGAATTCTGGATGATTGAACCGGAAATGGCATTCGCAGACCTCCATGATGACGCCTCGCTAGCTGAGGCGTTTGTTCGTGAACTGCTGGATCACGCCCTGACCCACCTACCCGACGATATGGCCTTCTTTGACCGCATGGTAGCGCCTGGCTTGTGTGATCGACTCCTGAAAGTATCCCAAACCCCTTTTGAGCGTATCGACTATAGTGACGCGATACGATTATTGGAACGGGCACCGGTTAACTTTAGCTATCCGGTCAGTTGGGGAGTCGACCTCCAAACGGAACATGAACGGTATCTCTGTGAGCAGGTGGTTGGTGGCCCCGTATTTGTCCTCAACTACCCCCGTGCAATCAAGGCGTTCTACATGCGTGACAATGACGATGGTCAGACCGTTGCAGCGATGGACCTGCTGGTTCCTGGTGTCGGTGAGCTGATCGGTGGCAGCCAACGTGAAGAGCGGCTTGACCGGCTTGACAAGAAGCTGGCCAGTGCCGGCATCGACCCCCGCGCACTGTGGTGGTACCGTGACTCCCGTCGGTGGGGGAGCACCCCCCATGCTGGATTCGGGCTTGGTTTTGAGCGGTTCCTGATGTATCTCACCGGCATGGAAAATATCCGTGACGTAATCCCGTTCCCCCGCACCCCACGCCATGCCGAATTTTAAGGAATTCTCATGTCATATCGAAAGATTTGACAGCATAATAGCAGGGGCGGTATACTGACCGTATGAAGTACAACCTCTATATGCATACTGCCAGCCACCGCTGCTGACGGCTTCCATGTCTGACACCACCGAACATACCCCCTCTGTCGATAAGAAAACCCGTCTGAACGTTTTCGTTAGGCGTATTCTCGATTCCCTTGCGAACCGCGAGGCTTCGCCGAAGACTGCCCAGCGCAATCGGCTACTGCTTTTGATTTCGACCGCCCTGCTGCTGACACTGATGCTGGTACCAAGCCATCATCTGATGACAACCCAGTACCAAGCCGGTGAGATTGCCACGAGTGATATTCGCGCAAGCCAGGAATATCTGGTTGAAGATCGCGACCTGACCGATCAGCTACGCAAAGAAGCGCTGGTCGCGGCACCGATTGTCTATACCTATTCCGAAACCGTCGATGACATGCTGATGAACGGCATGAAGCAGGCTCTTGACTTAACGAGTTCCCGCAGGGCTGAAAAACCAAACCTGACCACCTCTGAGCTACGTACGGTACTTGAACCGGTTCTTGGGGTACAGCTGGCCGAAGGCGAACTTCGGTCCCTTCTGCAGGTGCGACAGCCAACAGCCGTTATCACGGAACTCAAACAGCGGCTGGATGAGCTCTATCGTCGTCGAATCGTTCTCGATGCAAAAGTGTTCCGTGCTGACACCAGCAAAGGGATTTCTATCTGCTCCACCAGCGGAAAATGTCTGGAAGGAGCACAAGCCAGTACCGCCTATAACGATATCGACGAAGCCCGTCGACTTATCACCCGCCAGCGACTGAAGTCTGTTCCAGAAGCTATTTCACGTCATCTACTGGCCATGACCGCCAAGCGGTTAAAGCCTAACCTCTTCTTTGACCGTGAAGGGACCGAAAATCGTCGCCGTTCCATTGCCAAAGATATCAAGCCGGTACTGTTCCGTATTCAAAAGGGTGAGATGATTGTCCGGGTTGGTGACCGGATTTCCGTTGAGCAGGCACACAAACTAAAGATGCTCTACGATGCCAGCAAAGGGGAAGGAACCATCTATAGTGTGCTAGGACTGTTCGGCTTTACACTGATCCTGTTCTACTTCCCCTATCGTTTCGCCTGTCGTAACATCAAAAAGTTCAACCCAACAAACCGAGACCTCCTGGCAATCGCGCTACTGATTGTTGCCACGACATTCCTGTTCAAGCTTGGTCAGATGATTTCATCGAACATCGGCGTTGCCTTCCCGAGTATCGCTCCGTCGACCTACGCCTATCTCTTCCCGTTCGCCGCCGGTGCGATGATTGTCCGCATCCTGCTCAACTCAGAAGTGGCATTGATTTACTGCGTCATCATGTCTCCCCTCGTGGCACTGTTATTCAGTAGTGACCTGTTTGTGGGGATGTACGCCCTACTTGGTTCGGTGGTCGGTGCCCATGGCGTGCGGCTCTGCCAAAACCGCAGCGTCATCTACACCGCCGGGATGAAACTGGCCGTCGTGAACCTGGCGATGGGGCTTAGCTTCCAAACCATCAGTAGCTCCCTTTTGACCATTCAGACCCTCTACGTCATTATCTTCAGCCTGGTAAGCGCTTTGCTCTCTGCCATGCTGGTTTCAGCGGTCACCCCGCTGTTTGAGTCACTGTTCCATTACACCACCAACATTAAACTATTAGAGTTGGCAAACCTGAATTCACCACTGTTGCGTGACCTGATGATCAAGGCACCAGGGACCTACCACCATAGTGTTATCGTCGGAAACCTGGTTGAAGCGGCGGCCGAGGCTATCGGTGCGAACCCTCTGCTCGCTCGTGTCTGCGCCTATTACCATGATATCGGTAAGAGCACAAAACCGCTCTACTTCATTGAGAACATCCAGGGGGGTGAAAACCGGCATGACAAGCTGACCCCACACATGAGTGCCCTGGTTCTGATTTCCCATATCAAGGAAGGTGAGGCATTAGCACGAGCCCATGGACTCGGGAAGCCAATTATCGACGTCATTCGTCAACACCATGGCACGAGCCTGATCCGTTTCTTCTATGAACGGGCTCGCACCCAGGCCGAGGCAACCGGGGCCGTGGTTGATCCCCAGGAGTTCCGCTATCCTGGTCCCAAGCCCCAAACCCGTGAAGCCGGTCTGGTTATGCTCGCCGATGCCATTGAAGCTGCCTCGCGGACCTTGGTCAACCCAACTCCGGATCGTATTCAGGGGATGGTTCAAAAACTGATCAATAAAATTTTCTCCGATGGCCAGCTCGATGAGTGCGAACTGACCCTCAAAAACCTCCACGAGATAGCAAAGAGTTTCAACCGGATTCTCGGAGCAATTTTTCATCATCGGATTGAATATCCGGAGCCGGTGCACAAAGGTAGCAACGGGGAGAAAAAAACACATGCACATCCTGATCCAGAACCGCCAAAGACGCCATCCGGCACCAACCAGGCAGATCAGAGCCGTAGCGGAGAGGATCTTAAGCGTCTTGGGATGTCCTGACAGCACTGAGCTGTCAGTCCTGATTGTCGGCGACCGAACCATCCGACAACTGAATCGCGACTACCTGGGAAAAGATCGGCCGACGAATGTACTCTCCTTCTCACAGCAGGAAGGGGACTCTGACGGTTTCGCCAACTTCCCGCTCGGTGATGTCGTTATATCAGCAGCAACCGCTGAAAGCGAGGCCGCGGGAACCGAGCAGAGCGGCTACCAGCGTCTGCTCTATTTGTTAATGCACGGGATTCTCCACCTCGCCGGATATGACCACGAACGAAGCGGTGAAGAACAGGCACGTATCATGCGTCGCAAGGAGCGACAGGTCTGGCAACTGCTTGAAGCAGAGGGGCTCACCACCCTACCTGACCCTCGATAAAGGAGACAACACCAGTGGATGACGGAAGTAGTCGAAGGCCGGGAGGGTTACTCAAAACCATCTCCCGGATGGTATCAGGTGGTCGCAAGAAGGTCACTGAAGAGGAAATTCATGACCTGATTGAAGCTGGGGAAGAGGAAGGGGTCGTTAACGAAGAGGAGCGTGAAATGATCAGCGCCATCCTTGAGCTCGACTCCACCATTGCCCGTGAAATAATGGTTCCCCGGACGGACATGGCTGCTATCAGTGCCGACGCCACCGTCAGAGAGACCATCGATGCCATCTTGCAGTGCGGTCACTCACGGATACCGGTGTACGAGGGGACCCTCGATAACATCACCGGCCTTTTGTATGCCAAGGACCTGCTGAAATGCTGGGGAACCGCCGACCAATCCATCCACCTTGCTGATCTCATCCGCGAACCGTTTTTTACCCCCGAGACCCAGACCCTTGAGCTTCTGCTTCAAGAATTTAAGCGTAAGAAAGTCCACCTCGCCATCGTGGTTGATGAGTATGGGGGGACCTCCGGTCTGGTCACTATTGAGGATTTGCTTGAGCAAATTGTCGGTGATATTCAAGATGAATACGACATGGAAGAAGACTTATATCTGCTAAATCCAGACGGCTCATTAACGACCGATGCCCGTCTACCGATTGAAAAGCTTGAAGCGGTTCTCGACCTCACGATCGAGCGGGAAAAGTTTGATACGGTCGGTGGCCTGGTGGTTCATCTTGCTGATGGTATTCCCGCTGCCGGTACCAGTATTGATAGTGATGCAATGCATATCGAAATATTAGAGGCAGACCCCCGCAAGGTAAAGCGGGTCCGGATCGTACCGCGGACCGGCAGTACCCCTGCAAGTACCGTGTGATTGGCATGTCGCATGACATGAACTTCCCACGGGGGCGACGCACGTCGTTCCTCCTCTGTCTGGCCAGTGCTCTCTGTTATGCCGGTGCGTTCCCACCGTACGGTCATCCTGTTTTTGCATGGATTGCCCTTATCCCTCTCTTAATCGCTGTCAAGGGAAGTACGCCGCGTCAGGCCTTCACTATCGGTTGGCTGACCGGCTGGATCACCTATGCCCTGCTCCTGTACTGGGTCATGATCGTCATGGGACAGTATGGACACCTCCCGTGGTATGCCACCATTCCTCTCTGGCTCGGTCTCTCAGCCTGGCTTGCGTTGTTTCATGGCCTTGCGGCATATTTCATTCCCGTTGCATCCCGCGCGCGTGTTCCGCTCGCACTCGCGCTTCCGGCAGCAGTCGTCACCGGAGACCTGCTCCGCTCATGGCTGTTGACCGGTTTCCCCTGGGCCATGCTCGGCCACAGTCAAGCCCCCTGGCTTCCCCTAATTCAAATTGCCGATCTAACCGGTGTTTATGGTATCACCGCCCTGATCGTCCTGGGTAATGTGACCCTCTATCAAGTATTCTTCGACGGTGCACCACGACGACGGAGCATGGTGACACTTGCACTCCTTGGGTTGACGCTTGGCTATGGAACATACCGTTTGTCCCAGCCCCACGCCAGCGGATCTGCCATGACCGTCAGTCTGGTTCAGGGAAATATTGATCAATCAGTCAAGTGGTCACCCGAGTACCGCGAGACCACCCTCGACATTTTCACGACCCTGTCACGCTCGACCGCAGCTCAACATCCTGCACTCGTGGTCTGGCCGGAAAGTGCCGCCCCCTTCTTCTTTCAGGAGGGGAGCCCATCCTCCCAGCGTATTCGTGCCATCAGCCGAGAACTGGGCAGTAACCTATTGTTCGGCAGCCCTGCGCTTGAGCAACGGGACGGTCGTCCGCATTACCTCAATAGCGCATTCCTTCTCGGACCTGACGGGCAGAATCGTGGTCGGGCTGACAAGCTGCATCTGGTTCCCTTTGGGGAGTATGTTCCCCTGGCGAGCCTCATGCCGTTTGTCACCAAGCTGGTAGCCGGCATCGGTGACTTCAGTCCGGGGACCGCCGCTCGTCCGCTTCCGTTGACAACCAGCTCTGCCGGTGTCCTTGTCTGCTATGAAGCGGTTTTCCCTGAAATCGCTCGGCAGTACTGCCAAAACTGCAGTAGAGTGCTCGTCAATATTACCAATGATGCCTGGTTTGGCCGTTCATCAGCCCCCTATCAACACCTTGCCATGACCGTCTTTCGCACCATTGAAACCCGTACTCCACTGATACGGGCAGCTAACACCGGTATTAGCGCCATCATAGACCAGCATGGTCGGGTCTGTTCCCAGACCGGCCTGTTCATACCGGCGGTCCTGACCGGTGTTATTACGCCGGGAAGCGCCGACAGCCCGTATCTACGGATCGGCGACCTGTTTGCCTGGAGTGCGCTTCTCGTCTGTATTGGGATTCTGATATTGCAGTACCGGCAGAAAAAAGGTACAAACGACACATCCTCCTTCAAGTGAGAATCATTCATGTATAGAGATGTACGCGCAGCCCTTGACGATGCCAATCGTCGTATCTCCTCCCTCCGGAGGTCTCTTTGACCTTGATGGTGCCAGGGAGCGTCTCGCTGAGCTGGACGCGACCATTGCCGCCCCTGGATTCTGGGATGACCCCAGTGGTTCCCAGGAGATTCTAAAGACCCGTACCTCCCTTGAAAAACTCGTTACCCAATTTGATCAGGTCTATCGTCTGATTGATGATGTCAGCGTACTGATTGAGCTGGGAGCTGAGGCTGAAGACAGTGCTACCCTGGGCGAAGTCAGCCTGATAGCTACCGACCTGACCCACCTGATCGAACAGATGGAATTCCAGCGCATGCTGTCCGGCACCCATGATCAGAATAGCTGCTTTGTGACCGTCACCCCCGGTGCTGGTGGCACCGAATCCCAGGACTGGGCCGGCATGCTACTCAGAATGCTGATGCGCTATGGCGAGAAGAAGGGATGGAAGGTCACCCTGACCGACTATCAGGACGGTGATGAGGCCGGCATTAAATCGGCAACCTTCTCACTCATGGGTGAGTATGCCTATGGCCATCTGAAAGCTGAAGCCGGCGTGCATCGCCTGGTGCGCCTCTCTCCGTTTGACAGCAACAATCGTCGCCATACCTCCTTTGCTTCTGTCTTTGTTTTTCCAGAAATTGAAGAGGCGGAGATCGACATTAAGATTCCGGAGTCTGACCTGCGGGTTGACACCTATCGCTCGAGTGGCGCCGGTGGTCAGCACGTCAACACCACGGACTCCGCCGTCCGCATCACGCACCTGCCAACCGGCATCGTTGTGGCTTGTCAATCAGAACGCAGTCAGATTATGAACCGTGCCACCGCCATGCGTGTTTTAATGGCGAAATTGTACGAACGTGAAATGGCTGAACGAAATGCCAAGGCCTCGGAATTGGCAGGGGAGAAGAAAGACATCGGCTGGGGTAGCCAGATTCGCTCCTATGTACTGCACCCCTATAAAATGGTTAAAGATCTACGGACCGGTGTGGAGTCGTCCCAACCGGACACCGTATTGGATGGAGAGCTCGATCAATTCGTCATCCCCTTTCTGATGGGGGTACGACGTGAGGTACGTGATGAAGACTAAACAAACTACCCTGATACGCGGGGTTGTGCTGGCAGCCATTGGTGGCATTCTGGTAACCTCACCGCTTACTGCTGCCCCCAAGCCATTTCCGGTGCCGTTTGGTTCCCCGGTTAAGGGGGTGAGCAAACTCGGTTATGCTATCCAACTCGGTGCATTCTCCGACGTCAAAAATGCCGAGCGACTGGCAAATCAGCTCCAAACCAAGGGTCTCGATGCCTTCTATTACCGTAAGGATAACGGCATCTATGCGGTCCGGTTTGGCAGTTTTCCAACCCACGACAAAGCGCTGACCGTCGCCCGTCAGTTGGTGAAAGATAAGTTAATCGATCGCTACTATATCACTCCTCCCAACGAAGTTGTTTTCAAGAACGCTGCTCCAAAGAACGTCGCTCCTCCATCAGCCGACACCCGGCTTCCGGCCTATCGTTCCCCTTTTGCGAGTGGAGAGAAACCACCACTTCCACCGTTGACACCAGCCAAACCGGCTGAAACCAAGAGTGAGCCACCCCTGATCGCTTCCCGTCCCGGAGAGAAGGACATGGGAGGGATTGTTGCCAGAACAGCTGAGCGCTTCGTTGGGATCCCCTATCAGTGGGGTGGCAATACTGTCGTTGATGGGCTCGACTGCAGTGGCTTTGTCCGGGCGGTCTACAATCTCTGTGGTGTCAATATCCCCCGCACCTCACGGGAGCAGTTCAAGACCGGCACCTCGGTCACGCTCGCGGACCTTCGTGACGGTGACCTGGTGTTCTTCGGAACCTCTGAACAATCGATCAATCATGTCGGAATCTACGTTGGCGGTGGCCGTTTTGTCCATGCCCCCCGCCGTGGTGAAGACATCAAGATAACCCCGGTTTCTGAACCATACTTCACGAAGCGCTTCATTGGTGCTAAACGCTACTTCCAACCTGCAGGAGTTTCCTAATGGCTCTCATCAAACCATTTCAGGCTGTTCGACCACCGATTCATCTGGCTGCCCGTGTGGCAGCACTCCCCTACGACGTCATGGATGTCGAAGAGGCCCGTGCCATGGCCGGAGAGAACGCCACCTCTTTTTTACATATTTCCCGCCCGGAGATAGACCTTCCGGCAACGGTTGATCCCTATGACCAGCAGGTCCATGCACAGGGGGCACACAACCTGACCCGCTTCATCGAGGAAGGAACCCTGATTCAGGACCCGGTCGAGTGTTACTATATCTACCGTCAACGGATGGGTGCGATTACCCAGACCGGGCTCGTGGCCTGTTCAGCGGTGGATGATTATGTCAGCGGCGTTATTAAAAAGCATGAGCATACCCGAGCCGACAAAGAGGAAGATCGTATCCGGCATATCGATACACTGGATGCGAACGATGAACCGGTTTTCTATATTTTTAGAAATAACCCAGAGATGGAAGAAATACTGCAAGGGGCGAGCTACGAGCCTCCAGATTATCATTTCACCACCGATGATGGGGTTTCCCACACCTTCTGGGTCGTTGCGGATCCGGAGCTGATCAAGCATATCACCGGTATCTTTGCCGCGATTCCAACCCTCTATGTCGCTGATGGACACCACCGCAGCGCTGCGGCTGCAAAGGTCCGTGATCTGCGTCGGGCCGCGAATCCTAGCCACACCGGAGAAGAGGAATACAACTACTTCCTTACGGTTATCTTTCCGGAAAGCCAACTCAATATCATGCCGTATAACCGGGTGGTTGCCGACATCCAGGGAATGGATACGCCCCGGTTTCTCGAAAAAGTCGCTGCGGTTTTCACGATCGAAGCAAGTGAGATTCCGGTTGCTCCGGCAGAGCGCCACTGCTTCGGCATGTATCTCGACCGACAGTGGTATCGCCTAACCGCCTGCCCGTCCCTAGCCGACGAAGGAAATACGGTTGGTCGGCTTGATGTTTCTCTTCTGCAGAACCACCTCTTGAACCCGGTACTTGGCATTGAAAACCCGCGAACCGACAAACGGATTAGCTTTGTGGGGGGAATCAGGGGACTGGATGAACTGGTTCGTCTCGTGGACTCCGGCGAGTATCGCGTTGCCTTTGCCATGTACCCAACCGGCATTCAAGAGTTGATGGATCTGGCTGACGACGACCAGATTATGCCACCAAAATCAACCTGGTTTGAACCGAAACTACGAAGCGGTCTATTCGTACACCTATTGCACTAGGAGCACTTCATGGCCTTCTGGCTTTTCAAATCAGAACCGGGCTGTTTCTCGTTCCAAGACCTGATGCAGCGACCGGGCAAAACAGAACATTG
>JBLIZM010000055.1:0-3460 GCA_048859855.1 Trichlorobacter sp. | reverse complement strand
TGTCCAGATAGTCCTCCATCTTCCTGCACTGTTTTAACCGTTGCCCATAACCGGCACGCACCTCTTCGAGCAGCTGCTGGAACTGCTGATCCATCACCAGGCCGTAAAGACTACTACGGGTGGTGGTAGCCGGAACCTTGAAACGAACGTGAACCCCTAGCTTGATACTATGGTCGGTACGGTTACTATCCGGGTCAGCTCCGGCGTATAAGATCAACTCCTTCTGCTTCGGGTAGAAGTCCAGGTAGCCAGGCATGACACACCCGCCTATCGAATCCCAACTGAACATAGGAAGGTCGCTTTCGCTTTGGTTGTTAGAGGATTGGATGATGATGCTCATGATCGCTTCCTGCTCGATGGTGGTTCATGGCCACACGAGACGGCCAGGCACAAGGACTGGGTGGCTTTGATGTTGTCCAAGGACACCAACTGCTCAGCTTCATAGCAGGCAGAGGTGTCCTGGTAGGGTGGCAGTTAGTAGAAACATCCTAAACACATAAAGGGTGTTCTTTAAGCGTTTATGAAAGAATTACACCTTCTTTGAGAGGTGGCGCACAAACTCTACGGTTGACGCCAACCCGCTCTGGTACTAGAACGCTCTACTTTTCAAAGAAGGTCTTTTTGGTCGGTATCGCCTTGAAGATAGCGTTGACCTTCTGTGATTGACCGGTCGCGTTCAGCGGGAGAACGAGACGGCTTTTCAATATATCAGCGCGGATAGCATTAAGCATGTCATTACCGCCATCACCCTTGATAATCTTAAATATTAACTCCAGTTGATCTTTGAACGTTATTTTCCAAGCATCATAATTCTTTATTTGAGAGTTCTTAGGAAGATCCTTTATCAAATCAGCGAGACGATTTCCGGTAAGTATCTGTGCGCCAAACCACGCATCCTTAAATAGTTCATCAAGTGCTTCAAAGACCTCTGGCGAGAGAATTGATTTAAATGTATCGTAATAGGTTTGTCTCGATTCACGGACAATTACACGTAAACTACTGCTTGCTTTGGTTTTAAGTTTTTGATCATCTTTCACCCTAAGCAATAGCTTGGCTATAAATGTCATGGTTTCAGCATAATGCTTAATGTAGTAAGCCGTCTTATCTGCTGTTCTATTGTCGATGGCTTTACCTCGGGGGCGCTTGATACCTTTCAGTAGAACTTTAACTTTACTATGGATGTCTTCTAAGGACACCGAATCAACATCGTCAGAGGTAATAGATTTGAAATGGGTTAAGGCATGATCACCTTTTCTATGCCCACCCAATTCTTTACCTGGCACCTTGAAGCTCAGCCTGTGGCGAGTGATCAATATGTTGGTCTTTACGCCACTTATGATACATAGATTAGCGTTAGATTGGTTTAGCTCAACCCGCTGACCACGGCAATGGATTTCAATTTCAATTACATTGAGTTCCAACAATTCAATGAATGCGGCCTGTAGCATTTGGTACTGATTTGTCCTATAGGAAACACCAGGTTTAAGGGGGTGTATACCTGACAAAATCTCCTTTGCGCTGAACCGCTTACCGACTTTTACCCAACCTGTGTCTTTGTTAAACTGGCCTGTGGCTTGGGCTGCGATCCAGAAGGACAACAGGGAACCGAGTGAGTGCTGGAGAACCAGTAGGTTTGAGCGATTCATAGGCAACAATCGTTCGGTGGCGCGATAGAGGTTACGCAACTCTAGTGACGGTTTAATATGTATAAGGCCATCGTTTTCTAACTTGATTGAATCGACTAGACCAGTAATCAAAATCCCGCCTTTGCGAGCATGGCCATTATTGCCCTCACGGTTTGCATCTTCGTAAAACTCATAGAACGTTAGTGCAATATTCCTAAAGCGACGAAAGGTCTCTACAATACGCTCATCACTCATATGATTCTTAATATAAGAATCAACTTCCTCTTCTGGCAACACATCCAAGAGAGGTTTATAAAAGTCCTTGGGCTCAATGGTTTTAGCATGAGTGGTAGCAGCTCGCTCATATTGTGAATGCGTCATCCGGCCCAAGATGCTAACTAGACAGAAATACGAGCGAATGTCGAAGGAGGTATCCATGACAAAGCCTGTCATTTTCATGTGCGCGTAGCCAGTGATCATCCCATCTGGTACATCATATATCTTTCTAGGATCGAGTTGCGGTCGCGCGAAAGGATTATTGATAACAGCATTTGGCAGGGTTCGAAAAAGCCCAGCTGCGATAATTAAAGGTACGTGGTTATCCAGTTGCTCAGGAAGAGATTTATTTTTAGGTCCGTCAAAAGCAAAACCTTCCTGAACTATTTCGCTCTTGGATTCAACCTGAAGTGGTAATGTCTCCGCAGGACAGGCGGGGGCAGCAGGAACCACATTGGTGGTTGGCGACCCAGACTCCACCAACCAGGAATTTTGGTTGAGCGCTGGTCCCAAAATAGAAAAAGCCTGCTCAATGTCAGCTTCCCCCGAGCCACCGGTTCGGGCGAGATAACTGAGGATCGGCTCGATTTTGAGAGGGTCAACCCGTGGCACCAATGCGTCAACCACTGCCTCTGTCAGCGGCAGTCCCATAACCTGCACCTCAACTTGTGCGACAAATCGAAGAACCCGGCTTCTTAAACTATCCACGCACCATCCCCCTGTGCAAAACATGTTATTAAGCTGTTCATACTCCTGTATATCCTGTGTAAGTGACGGATTTATAACCGTTTTTAGGTGATTATTATGGAGTAAACACAGCGATATTATGGAGTAGTTTGCGATTATTATGGAGTAATTTTCGATTATCATGGAGTAAAACAGAGAAAAAAAGCCTTATATATCAAAGCCGTTTAAGCTCTATCTTTATCATTGATCGTTGATCTTTGATCCAAAGAAGATCTAAAGATCAAGATCTAATGAATAATGACAGAACTAATAGTAGAAAATGACTTCGCTCAATTTTTCCTTCCTAATCAATGCTTTTCTCTGATTCACCACAGACCAACAAACCTAATTGCCTCATAGGACGCGCTGCACTGCAAGGAGGACCGTTTGGGCGACTAGGGTATTAGGGATGTGCCTGAAAGCCCGTAGCGAGCGATACAGAGAGCGTCTGATTCGGTGCATGAAGTGGATCCTCGCGAGGATCCTGAAGACACTCTTGCATGGTGGTTCCACGCAACTGCCGGGGGCTGGTTGAATTTACGGTTACCAGGCAGTCCTTGGACAAGCTAGTGATCGGCCTACATGCAGTGCCAGGCACTGGAAGGGCCTCACTAAATGAAGAAAGCCGCACGATTGACATCCTCCCCCACCTTAGCGCTTCGCGTCACAGGAGGGGGATTCCCATTACTGTTTGATAGCTGCTCGCGCAGTACCGGGTTCCTGCTTCATCGGGCGGCCTGATTGCACCACGCCTCCACAGGCTAAAACGGCGTGTCCCGCCGCTAAAATATTGCGAGCGCCGTTCACATCGGCGTTCGCCTCATAACCACACG
>JBLIZM010000054.1:0-2159 GCA_048859855.1 Trichlorobacter sp. | reverse complement strand
GTCCACCTCCATGATTATGGCTGTACACTCAAGGCCTACCGGCGTGAGGTTCTGTTGGGAATCGGGCTGTATGGAGAGATGCATCGCTTTGTTCCGGCACTCGCCTCACGGGTTGGGGCTCGGGTGACCGAAATACCGGTTCGGCACCATCCCCGCCGGTTCGGTACCAGTAAGTATGGAATCTCCCGGACGGTCAGGGTTGTTCTCGATCTGATTACAGTCCGCTTCTTGTTGTCCTACGCCACCAAGCCGATCCAGCTCTTTGGTAAATGGGGAATCTATTCCCTCTTGTTATCGCTCGCTTGTGGGATGACAACCTTGTATATGAAGTTTGGATTGGGTACCAGCATGAACCGCAATCCGTTGCTACTTCTGACCGCCTTTCTCGCATTTATGGGAGTGCAGTTCATCGCGCTTGGGTTGTTGGGAGAACTGAATGCCCGAACCTATCATGAGTCGCAGGGTAAGCCTATCTATGTGGTGAGGGAACGGCGTAATGAGCCGGATGGCGCCCACTGATCAGCAACGAGTTATGATGATCGCCCCGACGCCGTATTTTTCGGATAGGGGGTGTCATGTCCGTATTTTTGAGGAGGCGCAGGGGCTTATGGCCGCCGGTCATCAGGTACGGGTCGTGACCTATCCCTTGGGGAGGGATGTCGACCCGGTCCCGGTTGTCAGGACGATTGCGGTCCCATGGTATACGAAGCATGGGGCAGGCCCCTCGTGGCATAAGCCGTATCTTGACCTGTTACTCTGTCTCCGTGCTCTTAGGGAAGTCCGCCACTTTAGACCGACCGTCATTCATGCCCATCTCCATGAAGGTGCGTTGATTGGTTGGGTGATAGCACGGTTGAGTGGTGTTCCGTTGTTGTTTGATTACCAAGGTAGCCTGAGCGGTGAGCTGTTGCATCATGGGAGCTATCGCCGGGGCGGGGTGCTTCACCGTTGTTTCCGCCGTCTTGAACAGTGTATCAATGGGCTGGCCACTATGGTGGTGACCAGCTCGACTGCCGGGGCTGCTGAGGTTCGTGAGGGTAGTCCCCGCCAGTCGGTGGTCTCATTACCGGATGGGGTTGATACGAAGCGTTTTATGCCAGGTGATCGCCTTGCAGCCCGACAGGAACTTGCCATTCCCGATAATAGGCCTGTGGCGGTGTTTATCGGCCTTATGAATCAGTACCAGGGTGTTGATCTTCTGCTTGAGGCGGTACAGCATATCCGCCGTGCAGGACATCCATTATTCACCATTATTATGGGGTTTCCCGATCACCCTTACCAGGCAATGGCAGATCGGTACGGAATACGTGATGCAGTACGTTTTACCGGTCGGGTTGACTATCAGCATGTTTCACGCTTGCTTGCGGCTGGTGATATCGCGGTTGCTCCTAAGATTGCCACCACCGAGGCAAATGGAAAGATTCTGAACTACATGGCGTGTGGGCTTCCGGTTGTGGCGTTTGATACGCCGGTAAACCGGGAACTGCTTGGAGATGATGGGATCTATGTCCCGCTCGGTGATGCCAGACAGCTTGCCGCTGCCATGATGGCATTGGCTGACCAGCCTGATCATAGTGCATTGCTTGGTAAACAGATGCGGCAGCGGGCTGTTGAACAGCTCAGTTGGCAATGCAGAATCAGTGAACTTTTGAACTGTTATACCAGAGTTCAGGAACGTCGATGACCGTTATTAAGGGATATACCGATCGGCTACGACAGCATGGCAGCGAACTGGGGTGGATTCTACTCGGTCATGCAGCAGCCTTTATCGGTGGCATTGTTGGTGTCAAGGTTCTGACGATGACTCTGGGAACTGCCGGATACGGTACCCTTGCGCTCGGACTGAGCGTGGCGGGGCTCTTAAACAGCTTTCTCCATAATCCCTTTTCTAATGCAGTGGCACGCTTTGTTGCTCCGTACCGTGATCAAGGCAAACAGACGCTCTTCTATCGGACCTTACTCGGTCTTCAGGGACGTTTGCTGATGCTGATGCCGGTGGTGGCGGTACTGCTGGTCGGGGTGACCACCCTGCTGTCGAGCTGGTATTGGGGACTTCTGGTAGCATCGGGTGTCTGGTACGGTGCGGCAACCGGTGCGGCAGTGTCGTTTCAAGCCTGGCAAAATGCTGCCCGTGACCGTCGATCTGCAACCACGGCTCA
>JBLIZM010000053.1:0-2545 GCA_048859855.1 Trichlorobacter sp. | reverse complement strand
CTGAGCTGGAAATGGGCAGAGCCGATGCCGTCGCAGCGGACATCGTTTCACATCTGCCGGCATATCTGGGTGGAGTTTACGAAAAGGTCGCCAGAGAAACCCTTATGGCAAACGTTGATAGCTTTTTTCCCTTTGCAGCTATTGGCCGGTGGTGGGACCGAAACGAAGAGATAGATATTGTCGCTGTCAACAGTGATCACGACTCGATTCTCTTCTGCGAGGTAAAGGCGACAGAGAAACAGGTTGGTACAGACGTACTGGATGCGCTCAGGGAAAAAGCTCACAAGGTGAAGTGGGGAAGCGCCGCCCGGAAAGAGTATTATTGTCTGTTCAGCAGAAAAGGATTCACGGCCGGCCTGCTGGAGCAGGCGCGAAAGGACGGTGTCGTTCTCTTCAAGGAGGATCACCCGTTGTAACTGGGGGAGTAGATAGATCGTCTTCTTTCTGTAGCTTTCGGCGTGGTGACCTTTTTCGGTGGGGCAGCGTATCATCCTGAATACGCCGGCCTATACCATCTTCCTTGGCAATAATCCCCAAATCTTCAGCCAACCCCAATACTCGCAGCACATTGACATAGATCCCGAATGCAACAGTAGGATCGCCGTTCTCAACCTTATAAAGGGTCGGTCGAGAAATGTCTGCCCTGGCACAAACCGTCTCCATGGGAAAACGTCGGCGAAGCCGCGCATCCTTAAGCCGTCGCCCCAAGGTATCCATTTCTTTCATAGAAGCTGGGGACATAACGATACTTTTCTTTGTCATAACAGCAAATAAATTACATAATAGGCTAATCTTGTTAATAATACTTATCGTTAATGCATCTGGTTTCACTCAAGGATACTGCTCAATACCTCGTTGCAATCGTCGCTCGGAACAAATCCGGGCCCACTTTTCACAGACATGGGTTCATCCAGCGGCTTGTTGACAGGAATCAAGTCACCCTTGGGAGGAACAATCGGCGATTGCTGACCTGCCGTGACTCCATCCTTGTTGGTCAGCATCTGCCCTCCCCGTCCGTTGCAAGGAATTGCTTGATAGCCTCATGGGTGAAGGTCGCCTGTTTCCTAATTTTGCGCAGTCGTTCAAATGCGACGATGATTTCCGGGGCATAGGCGGAATGCTTAAACGAGTACAAGGGCACATCACACCCTTGGCAAAGGTGAGCGTCTGGAATCCTCTGGCATTGGCATATTCCGGTTCCGGCCGGACAATTACCTCGAAGTTTCTGGCTGGCAGAGCGTTCTTCAAAAATGCTGCACCGCCGTCAATCAGCAGAACACGATCATAATCGGCATGCATACCGACATGAGTCTGGAACTCACCCTGAATGTCACGAATGATATGCTCGATATAGACAACGCCGGCATCCTGGATCTCACGGGTGACGTCGTTCCGCTCTAAGCCGTACTGCAGATAACCCTTCTCGATCAGGAATGCGATTTCTACGGGAGTGAAAGTGACAGAAGGCGCGAGATCCTTGATTCGTGGCAGCAGAAAGCTGCTGGTGTCAGCTGACAACTCCAGTGCCACCATTCGACATTTCAACATACGTACGGTCGGCCCGCATGATGGTCTATGATAGTCGACTAATTTCGCTTGAAATGAATATGGTTCGTACTATAATACGAAAGAAACAACTTTAGTTCGGAGAGATCTATGTTTGAATCGGTAATCGTTGACCAGAATCCCCATTGGGATGGAATCCTCTACCAAGAAGGGGTCTCACGCGATATTCTCGGGAAGGTGAAGGGTTATCTGGATCTACCCCACATTGTCGCGCTGGTAGGTGTGCGTCGGTCAGGCAAGAGCACGCTGGTGCGGCAGACGATTAACCACCTGATACGCGACAAGGGTATCTCTCCTCGCAACATACTATTCCTCAATCTGGAAAACCCACAATTCAGCCGTCACCGTAGCGATGTTTCCTACCTTGAGCGGGCCTATGACGATTACCTGAAGCTGGTTGCGCCGGTGGGACCGGTTTACTGCTGCCTGGATGAGGTGCACTTCTTTCCTGAATGGCAGGTTTTCGTCAAGACAAAGTACGAGCAGAAGGGGATAAAGTTTATTGTCACCGGGTCCAATTCTCATCTACTTACGTCAGAGTTCATTACCCTTCTTTCCGGACGGGTGATGCCGGTGGAGGTGTATCCGTTTTCTTTCCCGGAGTTTATTGTTGCTCATGGTCTGAATATCGCTGACGCAGTTGCGATGACCAAAGAGCGTAATCGGCTGCGCAAACTTCTTGACGATTACCTTCGCTTTGGCGGATTCCCGGAGACCAGTACGGTAGACCTGCCGGAAACAAAAAAAGAGCTTCTGGTGATGTACGCCAGAAACATCCTCTACCAGGACATAGCGCCCCGGTTCAACATCAAGAAGGCCGTTGATCTGGAGAATCTCTTTTTCTACCTGGCGTCGAATATCTCCTCGCTCTACAGCTTCAACAAGTTGGCGGCTCTGGTCGCTCTCAACGATAAGACTGTGAAGGAATATCTGGGTTATTTCAGCGATGCCTATCTGCTGTTCACGCTCGATTCCTTTG
>JBLIZM010000052.1:0-3467 GCA_048859855.1 Trichlorobacter sp. | reverse complement strand
GCGCTTCCCCCTTGGCGGTATATACTCCGTCGTCGCCACTTCAAAAATCCTACCGTCACCATCTGCACCAACAATGCTAAAAACCGTATCCGGAAGTGCCACAAACTCCAACGTTCTTACTTGGCCGCAACGGTCTGGGCTCACAACTCCAGAGGCCCCTTCGCGGCTACTGAAAACCGCGGTCAAAGACCTGGCTCGCCCCCAACGGGGTGTATCATCCGTATGTGCAATTGATCCCCAAAACACCATTGTTCCCCAAATACACAGGAACAATCGCCAGAACATAAATTGCCTATTTTTTAACCGCAGCTGTGTGAAAGCTAGGCGGAGCCCACGATCCTTATTTTTAACAACTGCCGAGGCTGGACTCAAACAAACCACAATAACTCCTTGAATATACAGTCAATCATACGGAACTTCGGACTCTCGGTCGTTTTTGGCACGGATACTGATTTAGGTCAAGTAGCTTCACAGTCTACCGGAACATCGGTGGCTGTTCAATTCAACGGTAAAAGGAGTAACGTATGAAAGCACTGAAGGTTTTGGCATTGACAGCCGGCATTTCCCTCGCAGCAAGCAGTCTCGCACTGGCAACCCCCTCCGGTCAGGTTTGGATCCCCTCAACCGATGCCAAAGGGTATAAAGAGGTTAACATCAGCGTTGACAACTATATCCGGACCTCCAGCAAATCATCGGGTGCCAACTATTTTGATACCGGTATCACCGTCGGGGTACTCCCTTTCGAGAAGCTGAAGCTCGAGGTCGGCGTTGACTACTACACCGACAATACAAACAGCTCAGACCCGGCTACTCGTGGTATCTATACACAACACCCCGTACTCTTCAACGCAAAACTAGCAACACCTGAAGACAGTATTGCCAAAGGCAGCCCGGCACTGGCTGTCGGCATGTTCGCTATCGGAACCGCAAAAGATAAAGCTGGCACCGATCTGAACGAAAACACCAAATCAAATATCGCTTACGGGCTGGTAGCTAAAACCCTGCCTAAAGTTGGGCGTATCTCCGTCGGTGCCTATACCGGTTCAGAGGCTAACCTGGGAGTAAGCCATCAGGGAGTTATGGCTTCATGGGATCGCACCTTGTCAGAAATATCCGACAAACTCTGGATGGCGGTTGATTATATGAGCGGCAATAACGCCTTTGGTGCACTGTCAACCGGCATTTCTTACTCATTTACACCAACCGTCTCCCTGATGGTCGGTTACAACTTCTATCAGGACAGTGCAGCCGGCGGAAAACCAACCATTACTACTCAGCTTGACTTTAATTTCTAAACGGCTTTCATGTTGTGATTTGAACGGGGAGGGCGGCCTCCCCGTTTTTTTGTTTTTTTGTTGAAACTGGCAGTGAAATTGGTATGGTAATGCAACTTTTCCGGTACGGAGGTCCCTATGACCCGTCGTCTATCTCTCCAGCTCTTCTGCTTCAGTCTACTGCTTGCTGCCATCACTCTTACCACAGCCTGCTCTAAAAAAGAGGCCCCTACAGCCGCAGCTGACCAGATTCTCATTGGATTCTCCGGCGCCCTAACCGGCGATGTTGCCATGTATGGCAAACCGACCCTTGACGGCATCAAGATTGCCGCAGAGGAAATCAATGCTGCAGGAGGCGTTCTTGGGAAAAAGATCGTGATTGTTGAAGCAGACAATCGCGGGGACAAACAAGAGGGGGCGGCAGTAGCCCAGAAGCTGATAACACGTGACAAGGTTGTCGCCATCATTGGCGACCCGACAACCGGTATTTCAAAGGTCGTGGCACCGATTGCCCAAAAGGCCGGCGTTGTTATGCTTTCCACCGGTTCCACCGGCCTGGGTGTCGTGGAAATCGGTGATTATATTTTCCGGAATACGCTGCTTGATAGCGTTGCAATTCCAGCCCTCATGGACTACTTCGTCAAAGAACTCAAATTTAGAAAGCTTGCTATTATCACCTCTGACAACAATGACTACAGTGTCAGCATGACCAAAACACTCAAGGATGCTCTTCACGGCAAACAGATCAGTGTTGTCTCCGATGAAAAAATCAAAGATGGTGATAAAGACTTTTCTGCACAGATTACCAATATCAAGGCAAAGAACCCTGATATTATTTTCTTCTCCGGTTATTATACCGAAGGGGCGTTAATCATGAAGGAAGCCCATAAGCAGGGAGTCGCCGCCAAGATGTTTGGTGGGGACGGCATTTCCTCAACCCCTTTCATCGAACTCGGCGGTGCCGCGGTTGAGGGTTCCATGGCATATCTTGGCTTTTCACCCGACCAGGCTGAAGGGAAGACTGCAGCATTTGTTGATACCTACCGCAAAAAGGTTGGCTACCTCCCGGAAATGTTCGCAGCGCAGGGATACGACGGTCTCATGATGTTGGCAGAAGCAATCAAACGTAGTGGCAGTACCGATCCTAAGCAATTTAAAGCCGCACTTGCCAGCATGAAAAACTTCCCTGGCGTTTCCGGCACCATCAGCATCCGTGCAAATCGTGAACCCCTCAAATCTCCGCTCTGCCTACTGGAGGTCAAAGGGGGGAAATATGTACTCAAAAAGAAAATTGCGGTAAAGACGGACTAGTCCCATGCTTCTGCAACAACTAATTAACGGCATCGCCCTAGGTGCGGTCTACGCACTGATTGCACTCGGCTATACCATGGTCTACGGAATCATCCAGCTGATTAACTTTGCCCATGGTGAAGTTTTCATGGCTGGAGCATTCATTGGGCTCCTTGCGGTCACTGCTTTTAAGTTAAACCTCTTCTGGGCATTGGTCTTAGCAATGATCATCAGTATGCTCTTAGGGGTGTTCATTGAGCGGGTTGCCTATCGCCCGTTGCGTAACGCATCACGCCTATCCGCACTCATCTCTGCCATCGGTGTCTCGTTATTTCTCTCAACCCTGGCGCTCCTGCTCTTCGGTGCCAATGCGAAAGGGTTTCCCGATCAGGTATTCAGTGTTTCTCAAATTCATCTACCCTTCGGGGACGTATCAGACCTCCAGCTTCTGATTATCACTATTGCAGCTATCCTCATGGTCAGCCTCGAGTTCATTGTAAAAAAAACGACCATCGGCAAAGCAATGCGGGCGGTATCCGAAGACTACCAGACCGCTGCCCTGATGGGAATCAATGTTAATCAGGTGGTTGCCTTTACCTTTGCCATCGGATCGGCTTTGGCAGCTGCGGGGGGAGTACTTGTCGGGGTTCTTTTTAATGCCGTCTCCTTCAACATGGGACTCATGGCGGGACTTAAGGCCTTTGCTGCAGCAGTCCTCGGCGGCATTGGATCAATTCCAGGCGCAATGATTGGGGGTATTGTTCTCGGGATTGCGGAAGTTGCTGGTGTTGCAGCCGGCTTTTCCTCGTATCGTGATGCCATAGCCTTTGGAATCCTGGTGCTTGTACTGCTGCTGAGGCCGACGGGGCTTCTCGGCGAGCGGATCCAGAAAAAGGTATAAGC
>JBLIZM010000051.1:0-7089 GCA_048859855.1 Trichlorobacter sp. | reverse complement strand
AACAAAGAGATTGTCCACGGAGAGTGATTTCTCGATGAGGTATCCAGCAAAAAACTCCAGGGCAGGCTGTTTCCCCATGGTGAAGTAGATACCGGTATTAAAAGCCAGGGCAAGGCCGACCCAGAGGAGACTCCAGTAGAGTGCTTCACGAATGGTGACTTGGCGGCTGGACCGGTTAAGGCTGAGGTCGAGCAGTACCATAACTCCCACCAGAAGAATAAAGGCACCCCACATTATATTACGATCAGACACGATAAGACTCCCGCTTCCGGGAGACTGCCGATGGCATCTCCCGGAAGGTGATCAGTTGTACTGGAAATAATGAGAGCCTCTCCGTCAGTGGCGTGCCATCGCTTCAAGTCGGGCAATGCGCTCTTCCATCGGTGGGTGGGTTGAGAACAGTGAAGCAAAGGAACGGCCAGACAACGGATTCACAATAAAGAGGTGGGCAGAGGACGGTGAGGCTTCCTGCATCGGAACCGCCTGACTGGTGTAGTGGAGTTTACGCAAGGCACTGGCGAGCGCCAATGGGTTGCCACAGATACGGGCACCGGCTTCATCAGCCAAATATTCACGGGAACGCGAGACAGCCATTTGGATCAGCATGGCAGCGATTGGTGCAATAATAGCCAGTGCCAATGAGCCGATCAAACCGCCAGCACCGGAGTCCTCATCATCGCCACGTCCCGCACCGAGCATTGCCCCCCACTGAAGCATGTTAGCGATCATGGATATGGCGCCGGCCATTGTTGCCGCGATGGTACCAATCAAAATGTCACGATTTTTGACATGGCCAAGCTCGTGAGCCATAACCCCTTCAAGCTCATCCATGGTTAATAGGCGCAGAATCCCTTCAGTGGCGGCAACGGCAGCATGTGACGGGTTCCGGCCGGTTGCAAAGGCGTTGGGGCTGTCATTGGGGATAATGTAGACCTTTGGCATCGGGAGCCCTGCTTTACGGGCAAGCCCCTGTACCATACGATAAAAGGCAGGATGCTCCTGTTCTCCAATCTGCTGAGCACCGTACATTTTTAAAACAATGGTGTCGGAGAACCAATAGGTGGCGAAGTTCATGACGCCGGCCATGATAAAGGCGATGACCATGCCATTCTTTCCGCCAAGGGCACTTCCCATCAAAACGATCAGGGCGGTCATCAGTGCGAGTAATGCGGTGGTTTTCAGTGTGTTCATTGTGTACCTCCAAAAGTGGTCTGGTGCACACCGGGGAAACAAAAAAAGACCATTACCCCCGGTAGATACACCTGGATAAAGGTCTTGTTGACAGATTAAATACCTCTGCTCCGTTTCCGAGCGTTGCCGCTGTATTGACGAAAACGGATCGGCCTTGTCTCTGACCGATAACTACTCCCCTTCATGTGAAAGTATAGAAACTGTTTTAAATGATGTCAAGGGTGATTCTTGGACTGCTCCTTTGCTAGGGACGGGTAGCCTGTTGATACCATATTGGTTGATACTGTTACCTGATTACGGAAATGAACGACCAGACCATTGCCATCAGCGTGAGTATTGCCAGAAGTACGGCGAGGCCATGATGGATCAGCCGCTCCCGGCCACGCTCATTATACCCGAGTAGCAGCGCGGTAAGCCCTCCACCGATGAGGCCGCCTGCATGGGCCCAGTTGTTAATCCCCGGAATAATCAATCCAAAGAGAAATAGGCCGACAACCCAACCGCCAATGTCCCGATTGATGGCGAAACCATAGCTTCCCCCCCGTTGTTTTCCAAAGACATAGAGTGCTCCGGCCAGGCCGCAAATTGAGCCTGAGGCACCAATGGTGAGAGGGACACCACCGAAATAGGAAACGATGAAACCGATGATGCCGGAGAGGGTATAGATACTAAACATGCGGCTACTACCGAATACCTGACTGACTAATGGGCCGAGTTGGGTTAAGGCCATCATATTGAAAAGGAGGTGAAGTAACCCTCCATGCAGATAGATTGCGGTAATGAGCGAGTCATAGCGACCGTACATCGCGAGAGGATAGGTGCCGGTTGCTCCGAGTTGTATCAAGGCGTGATCACCGGGAGAGAGAAAACCTTCGCCTCCGGAGATGCTCAAAAGCAATGAGAGGCCGTACATGATGATGGTGACGCTGAGGATTCCTTTAATCGGGAGGTCCACCGCGCTGAACGTACTGGCGATGATACGGGAAAGCCCGAATCGCCGTGGGGCACCGCACCAGGAACAGACCTTTTCTTCACTACCGATAATCTGCTTGCAGTGGGGGCAGACAACCGCTTTTTGAACCATGATATTCTATCCTTTCAACGATGCTTGACCAACTGTACCAGTAGCGTGCTAGCCTGTAAACAACGCTATCTAGAACTTGACGAGCGCTACCGGTTACGGTATGAATGAACGGTCATTCATTTTGAGGTGCCTACTATGCAGAAAGAACCGAAAGAAGACAAGCGAGAATCGATACTGCAGGCGGCGCTGGAGCTTTTTGCGGAACAGGGATTTCATAACGCTCCCTGTGCAACAATCGCGCAGAATGCCGGTGTGGCAGCCGGTACGATTTATCGTTATTTTGAAAATAAGGATGTCCTTATCAATGAGCTGTACCGTGAGCTTGAACATCGGGTGACCGCCACACTTCTTCCGGGATATACTCAGCAGGCGACGTGCCGAGAACGTTTCCTGTATGTGGCCACGATGCTTTTAAAGCATTTCATGAGTAATCCACTTGAGTTCAAGTACATTGAACAGTTTCATAACTCCCCCTATGGTGTTGCCTTTCGCCGTGACCGGATGCTGAGCAACCATGTCGACTGTGGTATTTATGCGGAGCTTTTTACGGAAGGGGTGCGTAGTGGTGCTATCAAAGAGCTTCCCCTGATAATTTTGTTTGACTTGGCGTTTGGGCCGATTATGGCGGTAACACGTAACCAGACGTTGGGTTTTGTCTCCTTGACGAACGAGTTGATCGGCCAGGTGACCGATGCCTGCTGGCAGGCTATTAGCAACGAAAGTAACTAACCAATCGTGGATATTCCATTTTATGATGAGGTGTTGTCTATGCAGTGTATTCCTACCAATCGTACCATCGTGACCATCGTGCTCCTCGCAGGCCTGACTCTGGCAGGGTGCTCAAATCAAAAGCCACAACAGGCTGGCCCCATGGGGCCTCCTGAAGTCGGGGTTGTCACCCTAAAAGAGGAACGGGTTAACTTAACAACCGAATTGCCGGGGCGGACCAGTGCCATGGCAACCGCTGAGGTACGGCCACAGGTTGGCGGTATTATCAAAAGCCGTAAGTTTGTTGAAGGTGGCATGGTAAAAGCGGGGCAGGTATTATATCAGATTGAGCCTTCGAGCTTTGAAGCAGCATTAGCAAGTGCTCGGGCGGTTCAGGCTCGCGCTGAAGCAACATTGGGAACAATCCGTCTCAAAGCAGAACGATATCGGGAGCTGGTTAAAACCAATGCGGTTAGTAAGCAGGACAATGATGATGCCCAGGCAGCGCTTAAACAGGCAGAAGCGGAGCTCGCATCAGCGCGGGCAGCGGTGGATACGGCTCGTATCAACCTCGCCTATACGCGGGTGACGGCACCGATTTCTGGGCGTATCGGACGCTCCAGTGTAACGGAGGGTGCGTTGGTTACCGCTAATCAGGCAGCAGCCCTTGCAACGATTCAGCAGTTGGGAAGTATGTATGTTGATATAACGCAGTCCAGTTCAGACCTGTTGCGGCTTAAACAGGGGAAAGTTGCTGGATCCAAAGGAAAGATCAATACACAGCAGGCACCGGTATCGTTGGTTTTCGAGGATGGAACTCCCTACGCACAAAAAGGAGTGTTGAAGTTTACCGAAGTAACGGTTGACCAAAGTACCGGGTCGGTAACACTTCGGGCCGTTTTTCCGAATCAGAAACAGCTGCTCCTGCCAGGGATGTTTGTTCGGGCCATTATCCAAGAGGGAACGAATGACCGTGCGATTCTCGTCCCGCAACGTGGTGTGACACGTACCGCCAAGGGTGATGCGATGGTTATCGTCGTTGGTGCTGGAGAAAAAGTTGAGGCGCGGCCGGTAACCGTGGTCAGAACCGTTGGTGATGCATGGCTGGTTGACAGTGGCCTCAAACCGGGTGACCGGGTTGTCTTGGAAGGACTTCAACGGGCACGTCCGGGAACCGTCGTTAAAGCAGTTCCCTTTGGAGTCACTCCCACAGCAACCGGCGCAGCACAGCCCCAGGGCTCAGCGAAATAAAGGAGCAGGTTTATGTCACGATTCTTTATTGATCGCCCTATCTTTGCCTGGGTAATCGCTATTTTGGTCATGCTGGCGGGGTTGTTTGCTGTTAAGGCATTGCCGGTTTCCCAATATCCGCCAATTGCTCCCCCGCAAATATCAATCAATGCCGTCTATCCAGGTGCTTCCGCTCAAACGGTACAGGATACGGTTACCCAGGTTATTGAACAGAAGCTCAACGGACTTGATAACCTGATTTATATGTCATCATCAAGTGACTCATCCGGTGCGATCAGTATTAGCTTAACCTTTAAAGCTGGTACGGACCCTAATATCGCCCAGGTTCAGGTCCAGAATAAACTGCAGTTGGCAACGCCACTGCTACCGCAAATTGTCCAGCGGCAGGGAATATCGGTTGTTAAATCAACTAAAAACTATTTGTTGATTGTCGGACTTGTTTCTGAAGACGGCTCCCTTGATAGAAATGGATTGACAGACTACATGGTCTCGAATGTCCAAGATATTATCAGTCGTTTGGAAGGTGTTGGTGAGGTTCAGCTGTTCGGTACCCAAAATGCAATGCGGGTTTGGCTCAATCCGGCACGCATGACGAGCTATAACCTGACTATCGCTGATGTGAGTGCTGCGCTGCAGGCACAGAACGCACAGATATCGGCCGGTCAATTCGGTGGCTCACCGTCAGTTCAGGGACAGCAGCTTAATGCCACTATTACGGCACGGACATTACTACAAACTCCTGACCAATTCGGTAACCTGACTATCAAAACAAGTCCGGATGGCTCAACGGTTAAGCTGCGTGATATTGCGACGATAAAAATCGGTACCGAAAATTACGAGATGCAGTCGTTTTATAACGGGAAACCGGTTGGAGGAATGGCAGTCCGTCTTGCGGCTGGGGCGAATGCCCTTGAGACCGGCGATCGTATTAAGGAAAAGATGACCCAGTTGTCACGCTACTTCCCTCCCGGTATGAAAGTGGTCTACCCCTACGATTCGACTCCATTTGTTAAGGTGTCAATCAATGAAGTTCTTCATACCCTGGTGGAAGCGGTTTTCCTGGTTTTCATTATTATGTTCCTGTTCCTGCAGAATCTACGGGCAACCCTGATTCCAACCATTGCTGTCCCAATTGTTCTTCTTGGTACCATGGGAGTGCTGGCTACAGCGGGATTTTCAATCAATACCCTAACGATGTTTGCCTTAGTCATTGTTATTGGTCTGTTGGTTGACGATGCGATTGTCGTTGTAGAGAACGTTGAACGTATTATGACCGAGGGGGGGTTGTCGCCGCGTGAGGCGACCATTAAGTCCATGGGGCAGATAACGAGTGCTCTATGGGGTATTGCTACCGTCTTGTCAGCGGTATTTCTGCCAATGGCGTTTTTTGGTGGATCAACAGGTGTTATCTACCGACAATTCTCGATTACCATTATTGCCGCAATGATTTTGTCAGTGCTGGTTGCCATGATTCTGACACCGGCTCTGTGTGCCTCATTGCTTAAGCCGGTTGAAAAGGGTCATATGGCTGGTGAGGGAAGCCGCTTCTTTAGCTTTTTTCACTGGTTTAATACGAAATTTGAGTGGGCCCGTGATAAATATGAAGGGATTGTTAGCCGTTCGTTTGGCAAACAAAAACGCTATCTTCTGTTGTATGTCGGTATCGTTGCCATGATGGTTTTCTTCTTTATGCGTCTACCGACCGCGTTTTTGCCTGATGAAGATCAAGGATTTCTCATTTGTCAGGTTCAATTGCCTGCAGGGGCTACTCAAGAACGAACCTTGGCAGTCCTACATCAAATTGAAGAGCACTTTCTGACGAAAGAGAATAAGGCGGTCGAGGGAATCATTACGGTTGCCGGCTTCAGTTTTGCTGGAAGTGGCCAAAACATGGGACTGGCCTGGGTCAAGATGAAGGACTGGAAGCTTCGCAATAAACCAGAACTCAAGGCACCAGCAGTCGCTAAACGAGCCATGATGGCTTTCTCGAAAATTAAAGATGGACTTGCATTCGCATTCTCACCACCGGCAGTACTTGAGCTTGGTCAAGCGAATGGTTTTGACTTTCAGCTACAAGATCGTGGAGGACTTGGTCACGAGCAGCTAATGCAGGCGAGAAATCAGTTGCTGGGAATGGCAATGAAAAATCCACGATTAGTGGCTGTTCGACCAAACGGTCAGGATGACTCTCCCCAGTTTAAACTCGATATCGATGATGTCCGTGCAGGGGCACTCGGTATAGCGCCAGCCACCATTAATGATGTGCTCTCGACCGCATGGGGAAGCACCTATATTAACGATTTTATCCAGAATGGTCGTGTTAAGCGGGTCTATATGCAGTCAGAGGCACCGTACCGCATGGTGCCTGAAGACATTAATCGCTGGCATGTTCGTAACAATAAGGGTGAGATGGTACCGTTCTCGGCCTTCTCCACCACTCGCTGGCAGTATGGATCACCGCGGCTTGAACGGTACAACGGCATTCCGTCAGTCCAGATCATGGGGCAGGCTGCTCCTGGGGTGAGTACCGGGGAGGCTATGCGTGAAATGGAGCAGATGGCGAGTAAGCTCCCTCCAGGGATCGGATTTGAGTGGTCGGGACTTTCCTACGAAGAGAAACAGGCCGGCAAACAAGCTCCGCTCTTGTATGCGGTCTCGCTGCTGGTTGTTTTCCTCGCTGTTGCGGCGCTGTATGAAAGCTGGACAATACCGTTTGTTAACTTGCTGATGCTGCCACTTGGATTAGTTGGTGCGGTAACCGCGGTTAAGTTGAGAATGTTGCCCAATGACGTCTACCTGCAAATCGGTTTATTAACCACCGTTGGCTTGTCGACTAAAAACGCAATTTTGATTAT
>JBLIZM010000050.1:0-2203 GCA_048859855.1 Trichlorobacter sp. | reverse complement strand
CCTAGCTAAGTTCGATCGCGGCTCATAACGAGCTAGGAGCATGAGAAAATTCGAGGGTCCGAAACGCAATTGAACTCAAAAGGGATTGGGTGGGTATAAGCCCCAGCCGTCAGCTGGGGTTTTTACTTACAGTGTAATGGGGTGATCCCCAAAGCTCAGTGGATAACAAAGGAGGCCCCAGTTTGTTTGGTTAGTTCACTCCCAACGCCTTATACACGGCATCAACCGGATCGGCATAGAAGCTGATCTGGAACTTCGAGAAAATCTCTGCGGGTACTGTCGGGATATCAGACGCTGAAGCCATCGGCAGCAGAACACGTTTGCCACCACAGTCCATGGCTAATTGCAGGCTACCAGCCAGGTCTTCCACAGGATTCACCACCCCGCCTAGCGTCATGTCCCCCAGAACAACCATCTGTTCTTGAACCGGTCGCCCCATCAGGATGGAACAAAACGCCACCAAGGCCGCCAAACTGGTTTTGGTGCTAGGTCCTGAGTTATGCAGTTCAACCACATGCAAGTGATATTCATGCTCCGAGAATTTGGCGGTGGCACTGATCCGGTTGAGGTTACCCTTAAAGTAATCAAAGCCTACGCGAATGGCCTCTTTTGCCGGGGTATTCGAGCCCAATCCGGACGTCGAGTGTTTGCCATTGCCGGCCGTCATCTGGGTTTCAAAACGGTATAAGCCCAGTTGCCCAACGGCCCCCTTAGTCACCATATGGACCACGCCCGGTTTACCTAAACCCTCAGGTATCAGCTGTGAACCACCCTGCTCCGGTACATTGACAAAGAACTCTTCCAGACTCTCGTTATCGATATAACTAAAGTGCACATCGAAAAACTCCATGCCGCCAAGCTTCTTCAGTTGCTCCTTAATCCGGCGTCGTAATTCGAGGGCATAGGTCAGGCAGCGCCGCACATCCTCTTTATCAAAGACACCGTGCGGATGCAGCAATTTCAAAAGCCCGGAAACGGTTCGCCGAACCGCTATGACATCACGCTGATTCAGGTTATTACCTAACTTAAAGAAGCGATCAATGGCGTCAGAGAAACTGCGCTTACGCATCTCGCGCATGTACTCGGCGAGATAGTCTGTGATTAATCCATAGCTGTTGGTAAAAAACTCCGGCCGCATCTTGGGAATATCCCACCCCGGGATATAGGCATGGAAGCGGTCAAAGAACGCGGTATCAATCATGGCCTCTGGAAACGGCGCCAACAGATGGCTGGTTTTCACCAGGGTCTCGACGCTCTGATTGATGTTGCCGACAAAGACCATAGAGGCTTTCGCTTCAATGGAGTCACGACCACGAGAGAAGGATCCTGACGCCATGTAATCCTTCATGATCTGGACCCCGTCCTTATCCTTGAAGGTGATGCCTGCAACTTCATCAAAGGCCACCACATCCCACATGCCGACCAGACCAACCTGACGCGAGCTCATGTTGTAAAACAGGTTCGCCACTGTGGTTTGCCCACCCGAGACCAGCAACGAGTTCGGAGAACACTCCTTGTAGACATGGCTCTTACCCGTTCCCCGAGGGCCCAGCTCACAGACGTTGTAGTTGTTCTCAACAAACGGGATCATCCGGGTCAGCAGATGCCATTTAACCCGTTGCTTCAAATTCGTGGGCTCCATCCCGATGGAGCGAACCAGCACATCCAACCACTGATCCGTATTGAAGTGGCCACGCGCGGCAAATAGCTCATCCATATCCATCGAGGGCATCTGGATAGGCTTAAGATTGGCCACTGAGAATGGTGATATTTTCTGCCCCTCTTCATAGAAGTAATTGAGCGTGACGATGCACCAGATCCCGCCGGTCAGCAGTTTCTCGTTTTGCTTGACGATATTGGACGGGATGACGGCATCTTTGATCCCCAGATTAGAAAGCTGGGCCTCGTAGATATCCTTTTTCTGGTTGAGCTTAACGCCAACCTTATCAATGACCTTGAAGCTACCCCGCTCCCGGATCAGTGATTTGACCTTTTCTGCCTCGTCCGGACGAACATAGTTCTCGGCCAGTATTTTTTTGACGTTTTCCAGCCCTTGCCGAACGACATCATCATCATCCGAGGCGCAGTACATCCCTAGCAAATATTCCAGAACATAGACGGGGACATTCGCCCCCTCTTTCAGCTGTTTGGTCAGGTCTTTACGAACCACTTTGCCTTTGAAGTGACGGTTAAGGAGCGAATC
>JBLIZM010000049.1:0-4234 GCA_048859855.1 Trichlorobacter sp. | reverse complement strand
GATATGTCTGTCACCATACGAGATCTTTCCCTGCGTAACCCGGTTATGACTGCGTCCGGAACCTTTGGGTACGGTGAGGAGTTTAGTCCCTATCTTGATCTTGAATCAATTGGCGCTTTTGTGACCAAAGGGCTTTCACTGGCTCCCCGTGCCGGTAACCCGACACCGCGGATTGTTGAAACCCCCGGAGGGATGCTGAATGCAATCGGCCTGCAAAATGTTGGTATTGAAGCGTTCATTACAAAGAAAGTTCCGTTCCTGCGAACGGTTAAGACACCGGCTATTGTCAACTTCTTTGGGTATACCCCGGAAGAGTATGCGACATTAGCGGCACGGCTTGACACCATTGATGAGGTGGCAGCCCTTGAAATCAATATTTCCTGTCCAAACGTCAAGCAGGGGGGGATTGTTTTCGGAACCGATCCCCTGTGCGCTGCATCGGTTGTGGCTGCCTGCCGGGCTGCCACGAACAAAACCTTGATTGTAAAGCTGAGCCCGAATGTTACCGATATTGTCGAAATGGCCCAGGCCTGTGAACAGGCTGGTGCTGATGCCTTATCGGTCATCAATACCTTAACCGGAATGGCCATTGATATAGAACGTCGTCGTCCGGTTCTGGCAAATGCTACCGGTGGTTTGTCCGGACCGGCAATTAAACCGATCGCCCTGCGGATGGTCTGGCAGGTGGCCCGTGCGGTTACGGTGCCGGTAATCGGAATTGGTGGGATCATGAGCGCTACCGACGCTTTGGAATTTATCCTGGCTGGAGCCACTGCAATTCAGGTTGGTACTGCCAGCTTCCTGAACCCAGCTGCTGCTCAGGAGATTGCCGTCGGTATGGAAGCCTGGTGTGCCGCGCATGGGGTTGCCCGGGTGTCAGATTTGATCGGGGCTCTGGAGAGCTGATGCCTTTGGATGTGCATGCACTTCTGAGCGCCTACTGCAGACCGGAAACGGTAGAAGTACTGATGGTCCATGGCCGGATGATCGCTAAAAAAGCAGCCGCCATTGTGCAGCGGCTGGGGCTTGATGCTGAAACCGCCCGCCTTGTTGAGGAGGCGTCCTATCTCCATGATATCGGGGTCTGCCGGGTCTATGCGCCGGGGATTGGATGTGACGGCGTGGAACCGTACATTACCCATGGGGTAGCGGGAGGCCTGATTCTTGAACAGGAAGGGTTGCCACTCCATGCCCGTATTTGCGAACGCCATACCGGTGTCGGGCTGACAGCAGAAGATATTCGTCGACAGCATTTGCCGCTTCCTGAGCGCGATATGGTTCCGATCAGCCAGGCTGAAAAAATCATTTGCTACAGCGATCTGTTTTTCTCAAAACAGCGTGGCCGCCTTGAAGAGGAACGGACCCCCGCCGCGATCAGGCGCTCGCTTTCAGGGTTTGGTGAGGATAAGGTGGCGATTTTTAATCGTTGGCATGCCGTATTTGAAGGAGTAGATCATGCATAACCATGCGCCGGTGCTTGCACCGGTGATTGAACAGGCGTATCAGGCCGCCTGTGCCGGGCTTGTGCCGGATACAGACTGTCTCGATCAGCTGATAGCGTTACCATCATCAGCGCTTCCCGGTTTGTTTGCCGCTGCATCACAGATTCGGCAACGGCACTTTGGTGATACGGTCGCGCTTTGCGGTATTGTGAATGCCAAGTCCGGCCTCTGCCCTGAAGATTGTGCTTTTTGTGCGCAATCATCCCACCATCACACCGGTGTTGCTTCGTATCCGCTGCTTAGCGATGAGGCAATTATTGATGGTGCCCGCCGCGCGGCAGCAGCCGGCGCTGCCTGCTATGGGATTGTTACGAGCGGTACCGGTATTACATCAGGGGAAGAGCTGGACCGACTCTGTCTTGTGATTCGACAGATTGTTGATCAGGGGATTGTGGCGCCGGGGGCTTCACTGGGTACCCTAACGCCGGCTGCGGCCGAGCAGTTACAACAGGCCGGGCTGGTAACCTATCATCATAATCTCGAAACGTCCCGGAGCTTTTTCCCTTCAATTTGTACAACCCATGCCTATGATGATGACGTCGCTACGGTTCGCTGTGCAAAGGAAGCGGGATTACGGGTCTGTTGTGGCGGTTTGTTTGGCCTGGGGGAGTCAATGGAGCAGCGGCTGGAGCTGGCCTTGACCTTACGGGAGTTACAGGTTGACTCGGTACCCTTGAATTTTCTCGACCCGGTTCCGGGCACGCCGCTTGCGAATATCCCCTCCCTTGATCCGCTGACCTGTCTGCAGACGATTGCGCTGTTCCGCTTATTGCTGCCGACGGCTCATATTACGGTCTGTGGTGGCCGGCAGCGTAATCTGCGGGAGCTGCAGTCCTGGGTTCTGCTGGCTGGAGCGAGTGGGGTGATGACGGGCGATTATTTAACCAAGGAAGGACGCTCTCCTGAAGATGACCGCCAAATGGTCGTTGATCAGGGGCTTGTGCTGATAAAGGAGATGGTACGGTGAGTAATGGACTGTTTATAACCGGGACGGATACCGGTGTTGGTAAGACAATCGTGACGGCAGCACTGGCCCGTGCCCTGAAGTTGCGGGGGGTACAGGTCGGCGTTATGAAGCCGGTGACTGCCGGCTGTCCTGAACGAAATGGGGAGTTGGTTTCTGAGGATGCTGAACTGTTGGCCTGGGCTGCCGGTGTTGAGCTGGATGACGATGTGGCCCCGTACCGTTTGCGTGAACCGATTGCTCCGGCTGATGCCGCGAAAAAGGACCGGGTTAAGATTGACTTCGGTAGGATCAAAGAGTGCTATGATCGTCTGTCAGCCCGCTATGAGTATGTATTGGTTGAAGGTGCCGGTGGATTGATGGTGCCACTCAATGGTGGTTTTCTGGTTGCCGATCTGATCAATCATCTCGCCCTTCCGATGCTGGTGGTTGCTCGCCCAGGGCTGGGGACGATTAATCATAGTGTGTTGACCTGCTTTAGTGGCAGTCAGATGGGGATTGATGTCAAAGGGGTAGTGGTTAACCGCTTTCCGTCTCAGCCGACGCTGGCTGAGCAGGGAGCCTCACACCAGATCGGCTCACTGTGCGGTGCACCGATTCTTGGGATTTGGGACGACTGTCCCGGCACCCCTGAGGAAATAGTTGATCGTCTGGCCGGTCGTTTCAACGATGATCCCAAGAGTGACATTATTTTGCAGGTACTTGGTGGTGTGGACGACGGCCCCCTTGATGCGCCAGCCCACCATCAACACGATGCAGGGCACAGCTGTTCCGGTTGCGGTGGAGGCTGCTCCTCTCACTGAGTATTTCACAGCTTGACAGACCGAACCCCTCACGCTATGGTTGTTTTATGGTAACCATTAAGTGGGGGGTTTTTCTTTATGCAATCGTTAACCGATCGTCAGCAGCAGGTTTTGCTGTTTATCCGTCAGTTTATCCGGGAGAGCGGCTACCCCCCCTCTCAGCGACAGATTGCCGACCACCTTGGCGTCAGTGGAAATCTGGGGGTGATGAAGCACCTGGATGCCCTGGAGCGCAAAGGGTATTTGCGACGGGAGCGGGCTTCTCGTTCAATCAGTCTGACCACCGGAACAGTGGGGGATACGGTTTCCTTGCCGGTGGCTGGAACGGTCCGGGCGGGAAATCTCACGCCGGCTATTGAGGATATTCAGGGATACTACTCCCTTGATCGGGATCATGTACATGGCGGCACCTTCCTCCTGCGGGTACGGGGAGAGTCGATGATTGAGGCGGCTATTTGTGATGGTGACCTGGCTATCGTGCGGCCGCAGCCGCTTGCTGAAACGCGCGATATTGTGGTGGCGATGGTTGATGGTGAGGCGACCCTCAAGGAATTTCACCGTGAACCGGGACAGATACGATTGCAGCCGAGAAATCCGGAAATGGCACCGATTATTATTCCGGATGGCACCGCAGAGGTGGTGATTGTTGGTAAGGTTGTCGGCATCGTGCGAAGCCTGGAATAGTGATGAGCATGGCAGTCCGGGAAAAAATTCGGGTGGCGGTTATTTTCGGACCCGGGGAGCGGATAGCGCCGGTCTGGTTTGAATGGCGCCAGCGTAAACATACGGTCTGCGAGACCACCTACCAGTGGACTGATCGACAGGGGAGTGAAACCTGCCTGCACTTCTCGGTCTCTGACGGTTTTGGCTTGTACGAGCTTGTCTACCATACCGAGGCACGGGTTTGGCGGTTACTGGAGCTACAGCCTGACTACCGCTAAAGAGCATTGGTGAGGTCAGACCCC
>JBLIZM010000048.1:0-17624 GCA_048859855.1 Trichlorobacter sp. | reverse complement strand
TTTTTGCATTGGGAGGAATTACGTTAGAGCGACTTCCCGAACTGCGACAGGCTGGCTGCTCACGAGTGGCATTGATTACCGGTATTCTTGCTGCCACTGACCCGGCTCTGTCGGCAGAAGCCCTGCGACGGGCCCTACAATGACTATGAAGGTATCACAGACAGAACATATGACGCTGCATCCACAGCTGCTGATTAATTCATATGGCTACTACTTGCGGAGTCGTTTCGGCTTTCGCGTCAGCAAGGTCAATATAGATGCTGGGTTTACCTGTCCGAATCGTGACGGAAGTAAGGGGACCGGTGGCTGTATTTATTGTAATAATGTCTCGTTCTCACCGAAGGGAGCTGTTGCGGCCATACCGATAGCGGAGCAGCTTGCCAGTGGAATGACCTATCACCGCCAGCGATTAGGGTCTCATAAGTTCATTGCCTATTTCCAAAAATATACCAATACCTATGCTGCGGTTGAGCAGCTTGAGAACTTGTATCGTGAAGCGTTGCAGCATCCGGATGTGATTGGCATCTCCGTTGGTACGCGACCGGACTGTTTGACTCCGGAAGCAATTAGTTTGCTTACTGAAATTGCTCAAACACGCTATGTTTGCCTAGAGCTTGGTCTCCAGTCGTTTGATGATGGAATTTTGGACCGTATCAACCGAGGTCATTCAGTCCGTGACTTTATGGATGCGGTTGAGCGGGCTTCAGGTAACGGTTTTGATATTTGCGCCCATTTGATTTATGGCTTCCCGGATGAGGCACCGCAATCCTTTATTGAGGGGAGCAGCTTAATAAACAGCCTCCCGGGTATAACAAGCATTAAACTTCACCAACTACATGTTGTGGAAGGTACCGCATTGGCGGGGATGTATCGCCGGGGGGAATTTACGCCGGTTACCTTAGAACAGTACATTGAAACAGCAGCATCTTTTCTTGAGCATTTGTCTCCGCGAGTCAGTATTCAGCGGCTGTATGGTTCCTCTCCGTTAGAAATCAGGGTCGCACCACAATGGGGGCTCAAAAATAACCAGATGTGGTATGCTGTCATCAATGAGTTGCATCGGCGCTCTAGTTACCAAGGAAAATTCTACAAGGAGGCCTGACGTGGAACAGGCACCGATACGTGTTCGCTTTGCACCATCACCAACAGGGTATCTGCATGTTGGGGGGGCTCGCACGGCACTGTTTAATTGGCTCTATGCGCGGCACCATGGGGGAACCTTTATTCTACGGATTGAGGATACCGACACCGAGCGGTCAACCCGTGAATCCGTTGATGCAATTCTTCAGGGGATGGAGTGGCTCGGGCTGGACTGGGATGAAGGCCCTTATTTTCAGACCGATAATTTTCCGCTCTATGCGGAGCATATTGACAAGCTCCTTGAAGAAGGGAAGGCCTATCGTTGCTGGTGTACTCCGGAAGAGCTCGACGCTAAGCGTGAAGCTGCAATGAAGGAGGGGCGTAAGCCGAAATACGATGGAACCTGTCGAAACCGCAGTGATCAGCCGATTGACCGGCCACACGTAATCCGCTTTAAGGCACCAGCGGAAGGGGTTACGGTTTTTGATGACTTGATAAAAGGCCGAATCAGCTTTCCTAATGATGAACTTGATGATCTTATTATTCGTAGAACCGACGGAAGCCCGACCTACAACTTTTGTGTCGTTATCGATGATGCCCTGATGAAGATCAGCCACGTTTTACGCGGGGATGATCACGTCAATAACACTCCTCGGCAGATTCAGCTGTATGAGGCATTAGGATATCCTGTACCGCTTTTTGCGCATGTGCCGATGATTCTCGGTAGTGATAAGGCGCGGCTCTCGAAGCGACATGGAGCAACAAGTGTTATTGCGTATCGTGACATGGGGTATCTACCTGAAGGGCTCTTAAATTATCTGGTTCGCCTTGGGTGGAGTCATGGTGATGATGAAATCTTCAGTCGCGAGGAGATGATCCGTCTGTTTGATATCGCACAGGTCGGACGGGCTCCTTCGGTATTTAATCCTGAGAAGCTGAATTGGCTGAATGCCACTACATTAAACAATTATCTCCAGAGCAGTTGGCGCTATTGCTGCATCCCCATCTGGACTCAGCGGGAATTACCGAGGCTGAGTGTGCTTTGATTGATGTTACGAGGGTCTGTCAGGTTCTGCAGGAGCGTGCCCAGACTTTGGGGGAAATGGCTCAACGCGCCCTGTTCTTTTTTAGGGCCCCGGTGGAATTTGACCGTGATGCTGTTGCTAAATTTGATCCAGCACATCTTGGGATGGTTTTTTCAGAAGTTGCGCAGGCTCTGCCAGGGGATGATGTCGCGGTTACTGCCGAAGAGATTGATGCGCTACTGAAAGGGTTATGTCAGGATAAGGGATGGAAGATGCCCCAGGTGGGGCAGCCTGTTCGGATTGCATTGTCTGGTGGTACGCAGGCCCCGGGAATCGGCGAGATTGTCAGTGTACTTGGATGCGCAGAAACTCGTCGGCGTTTAGGGTTTGCAATCAAGACACTTTGCTAGCGGTGTCGTGGTAAATGAGTAATCGGGTAGTGATGAGGAGGTCCCATGGCGTTACGTTTGTATAATACTCAAACCGGTGAGAAGGAAGTATTCAAACCGCTACAGCCCGGACGGGTTGGGATGTATGTCTGTGGCGTTACCGTGTACGACTTCTGTCATATCGGGCATGCTCGTGCGGGTATTGTCTTTGATATGATTTATCGCTATCTCCGATTTTCCGGTTATGACGTAACCTATGTCAGAAATTATACCGATATCGATGATAAAATCATTGCCCGGGCACAGGCTGAGGGGACAGACTATCGCACGATTGCTGACCGGTATATCGCAACATTTGATGAAGATATGGATCGCCTGGGGATGCTGCGTCCAACCCACGAACCCAAAGCCACGGACCACATAAGCGACATCATCGATATCATCTCCAAGCTGATTGAAAATGGTCACGCCTATCCCGCTGATGGTGATGTTTATTTTGCGGTTGAAACCTTTTCGGACTATCTAAAGCTTTCAAAACGAAATCTTGATGACATGTTGGCAGGGGCGCGGGTTGAAGTTGGTACCCGCAAGCGTCATCCGATGGATTTTGTCCTCTGGAAAGGTTCAAAGGAGGGGGAGCCTTCGTGGGATTCGCCATGGGGAGCCGGACGTCCCGGGTGGCATATTGAGTGTTCAGCGATGAGTATGCGGTTTCTGGGACCATCCTTTGACATTCATGGCGGGGGAAAAGATTTAGTATTTCCCCACCATGAAAATGAAATCGCTCAGTCTGAGTGTGCCCATGGGGGGACGTTTGTCCGTTATTGGCTTCACAATGGTTTCGTGAACATTAACAGTGAAAAAATGAGTAAGTCCCTTGGAAACTTTTTCACTATTCGTGAAGTCCTCAAACTATTTAGTCCGGAAACCTTACGGTTCTTTATCCTACAGGCCCACTATCGCTCTCCTTTGGATTATTCCGATCAAAATCTAAAGGAGGCCCAGGCTGGACTCGGTCGTTTGTATGAGGCTCTTGCTGCCTGTGATGCGGTATTGGCTGCCCCGGCCGGGAGCGGCAGTGATGCCCCCCCATCGACTGAAGAGCTGCAAGCCAAGGTAACGCAATTCCCGATCCGTTTCAAAGAAGCGATGGATGATGATTTTAATACGGCCCAGGCTCTTGGAGTGCTATTTGATACCATCCGAACCCTGAACCGCTTTCTCGGGGAGGGTGGGGCTGACTTTGTCGGTGCCCCGGCGCTGCTTGCTCGTTTTCGCCAGGAAATCCAAACAGTTTATACCGTGCTCGGCATTTTAGGAGAGTCTCCAGCGTCCTGGGTTGCTGAACGTAATAACGAACGGGTTGAGCAGCTTTCCATCGCACCGGAAGAGATTGAACGCTATATTGTAGAGCGGGCGGAAGCCCGCTCTACCAAGAATTTTGCCCGTAGTGATGAAATTAGGGATCTATTGCTTGAGGCTGGTATTCAGCTTGTTGATTCTCCACAGGGGACAACCTGGAAGGCACGCTAAGCGCGTAATCAGTACTATGAAAGGTCATTATGGCTGAGCCTGTTCGTATAGTGCTCATGTGGCATATGCACCAACCGTACTATAAAGATCCGGTACGTGGTGAATATGCCCTGCCATGGACATATTTGCATGCCACAAAGGACTACTTTGACATGGGGGCCATCATTGAGGATGTCCCTGGTGCGAAGGCGGTCATCAATGTTGTACCTTCCCTGCTCGAACAGTTACAGGAGTATGCTGCCGGAACCGCAGTCGATCCTTTTATTTTAAGGACGAAGCTGTCACCGGCAGCGATGACGACTGACGATCGACTGTTCATTCTCGAAAACTTCTTTTCTGCTCATCGCGAGAGAATGATTGAGCCGCATCGCCGCTATATGGAACTGTACTACATGGCTGGGGAGGGAAAACCCGGTGCGGCATCAGAGCGCCTGAGGCATTTTGATGATCAGGATATCCTTGATTTGCAGGTCTGCTTTCTGCTGGCGTGGACAGGTGAGGCAGCACGTCGCCGGTTTCCTGAGTGCAGGGCTTTGCTCGAAAAGGACCAGGGGTACTCCGAGGAAGATCGAAATGCTCTTCTTTCCATTCACCAGACTATTCTTTCCTCAATAATTCCACTATACCGACGACTGCAGGCGCAAGGGCGGATTGAGCTGACGGTTTCCCCGTATTACCACCCTATTCTCCCTCTGTTATGTGACACATCAATCGCAAAGGTAGCGATGCCGGACGTATCAGTCCCGCAGGAACCATTTCAAGAACCGGTTGATGCCCGTGCTCAAGTCTTGCAGGGAGTTGCGTATTTCAAGTCGGTCTTCGGCGTAGCGCCGGATGGAATGTGGCCTTCCGAGGGAGCGGTTTCAGATGAGGCGCTCTCGATTATTCAGTCCTGTGGCATTACATGGGTCGCAACCGACGAGGAGATCCTGGGACAAAGCCTTTCGGGAGGGTTAGCGGGGGGGCAGCGCCGCTTGTTATACCAACCCTGGCGTTTTCGTGATCAAGCGGGTGGTTTAGGAATGCTTTTTCGCGACCACCAGCTGTCAGACTTGATTGGCTTCACCTATAGTGGCTGGGACCCGGTACGTGCTGTCGCGGATTTTATTGGTAAAATAACCCAGATCGCGGCTCAGGGGGGGGAGGTAATCCCCGTTATTCTTGATGGAGAAAACGCCTGGGAGTTCTATGAACAAAATGGGTATGCATTTTTAACGCACCTCTATCAGGAGCTTGCCAGTAACCCGGCTATTCGACTGACCACCGGGGCAGCGATTTTCTCTAAAGCAGGGGAAGATCATCTGATTACCCATGTTCATCCTGGGTCATGGATTAATGGAAATTATGGGATCTGGATTGGTCATCCAGAAGAGAACAGGGGCTGGGAGCAGATACGACTGGCACGCCAGGCGATGGTTGCTGCCCTGCCGGAAATTAATCAGGCGTTAATAACGGGCCAGCTTCCCGAAGATCCCCATGCGCGCATGCTCTGCACGTCCCTGTACGCTGCGCAAGGTAGTGACTGGTTCTGGTGGTATGGGGATGATCACTACTGCCCCCATAGTGATCGCTTTGACCGACTGTTCCGGCTTCATTTAACCAACATCTACCAGCTGCTGAGTCTGCCCGTCCCTCAGGAACTTCTTGAGCCGATCAAGGTTATGAGCCCGGCTGGGCTGGTTAGATTACCGGCAGCTTTTATTCGTCCAGTGGTCAACGGAGAAATCGGCGGCTACTTTGAATGGCTTGCTGCTGGTAAATATGATCTGACGAAACAGGGATCCTCGATGCATGCATCAGAGCGCCTGATGAGTGCATTATATTGGGGATACGATGAAAACACGCTCTATCTCCGTTTAGACTGTGCCCGCCCCTGTGACCAGTTTTTGTCTCCTGGGGATGTCTTGTACGTAGACTTGGTTGGGGAGATTGAGCAGCGGCTTGTTATTACGCCTGAAACTGGTCAGGGGCTCCTTCTTAATAGGGCTGATCAAGGATATCATGAGCAGGATGTCAAACTTCAGGTTGGAGTCGGCGGTATTGTGGAACTTGGTATTCCCTTGTTGGCACTTAAGCCAGCGGCCACCGGCCGGTGGTATCTGGTGTTAACGCTCCTGAGCGCCGAACAGCTGCGCGGGCGTTGGCCGAGTGATGGCTCAATTGTGCTCCCGTATGAAGGGGCAGCACTTGAATTAAACGATTGGATTGTGTAAACGTCATGACAATCGCCGGATTGTTGGGAGGAGTTCAACCATGTCAGAACTACGCTGGGATCCGATAAAACAATCGTGGGTTATCATCGCCACCGAGCGGGGGCGGCGTCCCTGTGATTTCACGGTCGAGCAGCCGTCTTTTCCACGGGGAACCTGCCCTTTTTGTTATGGAAGCGAAGAGATGACCCCACCGGAAATTTTTGCAATCCGGCCGAGTGGCATGCCAAACACTTCGAATTGGAAAGTGCGGGTTATCCCTAATAAATATCCTGCACTGAGGATCGAAGGGGAGCTCGATAGCCATGGCTATGGTCCCTATGATGTGATGAACGGTATCGGTGCTCATGAGGTTATCATTGAGACACCGGACCATGAAACCTCGTTGGCAGAACTGCCACTCGCGGACATCACCAATGTGTTAATAACCTGGCGAACCCGCCTGATTGATCTACGGCGTGATGCCCGCTTCCGTTACATGGTCTTATTCAAGAATCATGGCGCGCATTCCGGTGCATCACTTGCCCACTCCCATAGCCAGCTGATTGCTGTGCCGATGCTGCCTCCTGTAGCAACCACGGAATTACGGGTCTGTAAGGAGTATTTTGAGAAAAAAGAGCGCTGTATTTTTTGTGATCTGATAGACTTTGAGCTGAAAGAGGGAACCAGGGTTGTAAAGGAATTTTCAAACTTCGTAACCTTGGCTCCTTATGCAGCGAGCTTTCCCTTTGAGCTCCGACTCTATCCGAAGCGTCATAGCCATGATTTCGTGTTGATGAATGATGCGCAGCTTGCAGAGCTTGCCGTCGCGCTAAAGGATATGTTGCTGCGGGTCAAGCAGGTTCTGAATGATCCCCCGTACAACTTCATTCTCCATACCGCACCGCCGATGCATCGGCGGCCGGGAAAACCGACAATGTGGAGCTCACTTGAGTATGATTATCACTGGCATATTGAACTGGTTCCACGTTTGACCTCGGTTGCCGGCTTTGAGTGGGGGACCGGTTTCTTTATCAATCCGACGGCTCCTGAGGAGACAACGGTCTTTCTGCGAGAAGCACGGGTGGTTTGAAACCATGAAGCGAGGGTTAGGGGCGCGGCTTGAACAGTTGTACACCCAGCGGTGCAGCGAGCCGCTGCCGGTGGACCCCGTCCGATTTTGTCATCAGGTGGGTGGTAACGATAATCAGGAAATTGTCGCCTGTGTTTCGTCGATATTGGCATATGGTGGTGTTAGCCAAATCAGTAAAAGCATCAGCCGGGTATTAGACGTGACGGGGGGAGAACCGGCTCGTTTTATTGATAATTTTGATTTCAAACGTGAGTTGCCACGCTTTCTAGGGATTACGCATCGATTTACCACTGGGCTTGATCTCGCGTTAGTATTCGTGGCATTGAAGGCGATCCGTCAAGAGGCAGGGAGTCTTGAGAATGTTGCACGCCGGTATGCCCATGATGGAATAACCGCTGCGTATGACCTGATTCATGGTTTTTCTGGTGTCGTGCTTGGCCTACCGTATACCCAGCTGACTAACGGGATGGTACAGGAGCTACCGGCTTCGTTTCGCTTTCTGTTTCCAACCCCTCAATCAGGCAGCGCATGTAAGCGTATGTGTATGATGTTGCGTTGGTTGGTACGTCCGGCTGATGGTGTGGATCTGGGGCTTTGGACCATGATTTCCCCGAGGCAGCTTATTGTTCCCGTTGATCGCCATATCGGCAGGATTTCTAAGCTGCTCGGCTTTACAGGAACAGATGCCGCAACATGGCGTAATGCCGTCCGGATTACCCAGGCATTACGGACATATGATATCGAGGATCCGATTAAGTATGATTTTGCACTATGCCATATCGGTATAACCGAGGGGTGTCGTGGTGTCCGTGGGCAGATATGTTCTGGCTGCCCAATACACAAGTGGTGTACGGTTTGTTGAATTGACGGTAAAGGTGGAGAGCGAATGCAACTAACCTGTGATGCATGTGGGACCCAGTATCAGATCGATGCCGGGCGGCTTGGAGGTACCTCGACTGCCGTTCGATGTGTCCGGTGTGGCCATCTGTTCGTGGTGATCCCTGAAGAGACGGTCCCAGAGAGCGTCCCCGAATCAGCGTCTGAACCTACCGTGAGCAGCACCCCAGCGAAGCAGGAGGAAGAAACAGTACACGATGCTGCTGCTCCGCGCTCGAGCAGTACTTCCCCTGAAATCAGGCGGGAGTATCTGCCGGTTCCGATTCCAAAACCACGGGTAATAAAAAAACGGCTTGGTTTTGGAAGGGCATTGTTTTATGCCGTGGTTTGGCTGGTGCTGTTAGTTTTTGGCTATCAATATATCGTTGGTGGCGTCCCCGCGATTGTAAGCCTGCTGACAAAAATACGCGGCACAGTTGCCAAAAGCCAACCGGTTTATATTAAAGGAATTACGGCGCAGCGGTTACACCGTCAGGATGGTAGTGAATGGCTGGTTATTAGGGGAGATGCTGTGGTTACAGGAGGAATACCCAGCGAAAGCTCCGCTGTAGCAAAAGTAACCTTCTATGATACAGGGAATACCGCTGTTCGGGTTGTGACCGGGGGAACCTACACGCTGCTTGATGAACAGCAGCTTTCCGTAATGCAGAAAGATGGTTTGTTAGACCTCCCTGGCGGGATTCTACAGAGGGGGGTGTCGGGTCCCTTTATGATTGTTATTCCAGACCCACCAACCATTGCCGCCGAATTTTCGGTCGTGGCAGAACTCAAAAGCAGATAAATAGCGATACGGTACCGCAGCCCCCTTTTGTTTCTGGGGCTGCGGTACCCGGGACCTGCTAGACGATTTCTACAAGACGGATGGTGAAGGTGAGTTCTTCACCTGCAAGGGGATGATTCCCGTCAATAGTAACGGTTTCATCCGTTACTTCACTGATTAACACCGGCATTGAGGATCCATCCTGAAGCATCACCTCAAGGTGTTGCCCGGGAATCGGATCAACATCTCCCTGAATATCTACACGGTCAATAACCGCAATCATCTCTTCTTGACGGGGGCCATATGCCTCTTCGCATGGTATGTTGATCGTGACGCTTTCACCAAGTCCAAGTCCAATAACAGCTTTTTCAAAGCCGGGGATAACCATGCCGGAACCGATGGTGAATTCCAGAGGCTCGCTCCCGCAATCGCTTTCGCTTCCACATCCACTACTACAATCGCATCCGCAACTTTCTTCTGCTGCTTCTGACGAATCGAAAATACTTCCATCTTGAAGGGTCCCGGTATAATGAACCCGTACGGTCTGGCCATGTTGTGCCTGTGACATGTTAGTATACATCCTTTCTGGTTTCATGGTGCCGCCGATACGAGCAGCGCTTCAGCCTGCGGTATGGTTGCACCGGTTATGGTTATCAATTTCTTTCGAGAACTATGTCCTGAGCGGACCTGTACCGCCGATTTTGGGACGTCAAATACCCGCGCCAAAAACTGACAGCAACATTCATTTGCTGCTCCATCAACGGGCGGAGCAGTAATTCTAAGCTTAATGGCGTCATCATGCAACCCGCAGAGTTCATTACGAGAAGCCCTAGGCTGGATAAACACCCGTAATGTCAGTACATCGCCGGAGATGGTCCAGGGTTGTTCAGCCATGTTGTTATGAACGGGCTCCCAACAAGGTGCTATGGGTTTCTAGTATTGCTTTAAGCTCAAGCTCAAACTGCAGCCGTTGCTGAACTAAGGCGCTTATCTCTGAATGCAGAGTCGCGACACGATGTTGTGCCGCATCGATAACCTGTTGGGCTTGTTGTTTCGCCTCTGCGAGAAGAAGCTCTGATTCTTTGCGGGCGTTGTCCTGCATGGTCTCAATAACCTTATGCGCAGCGAGAAGCGTGCTTCGTAGATTTACTTCTGAGGTGTCGTCATCTGCTGGTTCAGGGGGGGCTTCATGATAGCATGGCGTTTGCACTACAACCGTCGCAGATTTAAGTTCTGCAAGTTCCTTTAAAAGCTCTTCCATTGCCTGGGCAACCACCTGGAGAAACTGGTCAACATCCTCCGGATCCAGGCCGCCAAACATTTTTCCCTTGAACTGCTGCTGCTGAATGTCGAGAGGTGTCAATTTCATCATCGTCCCCATGTGCTACAGTAATGGTTGAATAAGGCGTAATTCAAGGCGCATGAGTGCTGACTGCAGGAGGGAAATGCCGAAAAAAGCCACAAGCGGTGATAGGTCGACAGCCCCAAAGTCAGGGAGTAATGATCGAATCCGGTTAAGGACCGGATCGGTGACCCTCCGTAGCCAGAATACAATAGGATTGCTTTCTGAAAGAGGGAACCATGAGAGTAAGACGGCAGCTAAAAGAACCAGCTTGTAGACACTCAACACAAACTGTATGAATTCGAAAAACGTGATGAGCATATCAGCTCCTACCAATGATTAACACCTTGCAAACTAACTAGTTTGATACTATGACGTTAACATCGGTGCAAGACAATTATTTAAACAGTGGCTCGTCATTTGTCTAGGGGAGTGTATGGAGCAACAGTGGCTTAATGGAGCGGTTGAGGTAGCCATCGCTGCAGGGCGGTTGCAGAGAAGCCGCCTTGGCGGAGAGGTTTCAATACAGCACAAGGGATTAAAGGACCTGGTGACTGAGGTTGACCTTGCATCTGAAAAGATAATTGTCGATGGTCTTATGCAGTCATTTCCCACTCATAGTGTGCTCGCTGAAGAAGGTGGACTTCAAGACCTTTCGAGCTCTTTTTGCTGGGTTGTTGATCCGCTTGACGGGACGACAAACTTTGCCCATGGCTTTCCCTGGTTCGCCGTATCGATCGCCCTGCTTCATAGGGAGACCCCCTGTATTGGTGTCATCTATAATCCCATGACGGATGAATTGTTTACGGCGGTTGCCGGGCAGGGAGCGTGGTGTAATGGCCGCCGCTTGCAGGTCTCAACGGCATCCACGATTGCGGGCTCCTTGCTGGCTACAGGGTTCCCCTATGATTGCGCAACATCACCTGTCAATAATTTCAAAGAGTTTACGCTGTTCCAACGACAGGCCCGGGGTGTTCGGCGAGCTGGAGCAGCGGCACTGGACCTTGCCTATGTTGCCAAGGGGGTTTTTGATGGGTTCTGGGAGTTCAAGCTTAACCCTTGGGATGTTGCGGCAGGGGTGTTACTCGTGCAGGAGGCGGGGGGAATGGTTACGGATCACGCAGGTGGCGAGTATCGGGTAAGTGAAAACCGAATTCTGGCGTCTAATGGCAGGATCCATCAAGAGATGGTGTCAACATTATGCAAGGAGAATCAACTGAATGAATAGAAAAACACGCGCATTGCTACTATCGGCCTTTGTTTTGCCAGGGCTTGGCCATATGTATCTCGGGCGTCGCGCTAAAGGGCTTGCGCTCTTTTTTGCGGTGAATGCCCTCTTGTTGGCCGCACTGTTTTTTGTAATGAAAATAAGCAGTCCTATTCTTGCTGCCAAGATTACCGGCACGACAATTAATAGTGCCTCATACCTGACAGAGCTTGGTGCGTATGGTGGCTGGGCAAAAGTTTTGCTGGCTGTGTTTATTGGCCTGTGGGGATTTGCGCTTGTGGACCTCGCCCGGAGCTCGGATTCAGTGGGCGAATCTTGACAAACAGTGTTTGTCTGTGAGAGGATGCTTTAGCGTTCTATACGAAAACGCTAGGTAATTTCATAGGAGTTCCTGATGATACAGGCTCAAATTATAGGCAGTGGTGCCGGACTTCCCGAACGGGTAGTCACCAATGATTTTTTTTCGTACCTGATTGATGACGCGGATGAGTGGATAGCCTCTCGTACCGGGATACGGGAACGACGTTTTGTTCATGAACACCAGTCAACATCCGATTTAGCGACGCTTGCTGCCCGCGACGCCCTCGCTGACGCCGGAATTACTGCGGATGAGCTTGACTGTATTATTGTTGGGACCTCAACTCCTGATATGATATTGCCGGCTACTGCCTGCATGGTGCAAAAAGAGATTGGCGCTAAAAACGCATTTGCCTATGACCTGAACTCCGTCTGCGGCAGTTTCGTCTTTGCAATGGACACGGCTGATAGTTTTATTAAGGCCGGCAAGGCTAAGGCGGCTCTTGTAATTGGCGCGGATACCTATTCAAAAATTCTAAACTTTGAAGATAAAACTACCTGCCCACTATTTGGAGACGGTGCCGCTGCCGTTATCCTCCGGGCCCAAGAGGATCCGGCGCAGGGAGTTCTCCAAACGTTTATCCGTACCGACGGCAATGGCTGGCCTCTGATTCAGGTCCCATCCTCTGGATCACGTAAGCCGGTTACTGCTGCAACGATTGAGGCTCATGAGAATACGTTCTACATGTCGGGCAAGCCGGTGTATGTCTTTGCGACATCAGCAATTCCTGAGCTTATTCAAACGGTCTGCGGTAAGGCGGGGGTTACGCCTGATCAGCTGGACTGGTTGATTCCGCATCAGGCGAACCTGCGAATTATTGATGCTGTTTCAAAGAAAAATGGAATACCTCCTGAGAAGTTTCTGGTGAACCTGCAGAAGTATGGTAATACCGCTGCAGCATCAGTTGGGCTTGCCTTGAACGAATATCGCAAGAATGGAACGATTGTCCCGGGCAACCTTGTGTTGGTGATGGGTTTTGGTGGTGGCCTGTCGTGGGGAGGGCTGCTGATTCGTTTTTAGAAGCAGCGAGCTGGTGCGCGGCATAGGATGGGATGTGATGCCGCAGCACGCCGCCGCGGCATCACGCATTTCTGGTCCTGGGATTTACACGATATTGTATTGATTAGTAACTGTGCAGCAACACTATACGGCGTGCTTTATTTGTAGGCGCTTCACATGGCCCTAGAAATAGAAAGTACGTTATTTCAGCCTGTTATTCCTGATTGTCACTTGGCACATACTGTGCTTACGATACTAACTCAGCCGTTTTATCCGTTTCATTCTTCAGTGCCATATTGGCAATCTATGGTTAGGGGGAATCATGTCAGTGTTTTCAGCGCCACCAAGCTCCGGTCCCCGGACTTCCTACCATGAGTTCTATGCAGACGACTTCAGTCCGCGAGAGCACTATAATCTCCTGTGGGAGCACATCAAGGCCACCGGGAATAGTGCTCTTGAGGCGAAAGCCCATGAATCGATCCTTGCCCTGCAGACAGAGGGAGTAACTTTTACGGTTTACGGTGAAAGCGAAGAAGGAATAGAGCGAATCTGGCCGTTTGACCTGATTCCCCGTATCATCACGGCACCGGAGTGGACCCAGATTGAACAGGGTCTCAAGCAACGGGTTAAAGCGCTCAACCTCTTTCTGGCTGACCTATACAGTGATCAAAAAATCATCAAGGATGGCGTTATACCTCCAGAGCTGATTTTTCAAGGTAAGGACTTCCGGCGTGAAATTGTCGGGATACTCCCACCCCAGGGGATCTATACCCATATCAGCGGGATTGATATTATTCGTGATGAGCAGGGTGATTTCCTGATTTTAGAGGACAACCTCAGGACTCCGTCAGGGGTCTCCTACATGATTGAGAACCGGGTTGTCGAGCGAAGGATTTTGCCGGAATTCTTTAAAAAGTATCGGGTTCGCCGTGTTGAGCACTACCCCTCGCTTTTATTAGATGCCATGCGTTACCTCTCTCCGAGGGGCAGAGATCAGGCCGAGGTGGTGTTACTAACCCCCGGAGTGTACAACTCTGCCTATTTCGAGCACACCTTCCTTGCAAAAGAGATGGGGATTGAGCTTGCCGAGGGCCGGGACCTGGTAACCGTAAATGATGTAGTCTACCTTAAAACCACCAAAGGGCTTAAACGGGTAGATGTTATTTATCGTCGTATTGATGATGACTATCTGGATCCACTTGTCTTTAGATCAGATTCCACCCTCGGGATTGCTGGTATTATCAACGCCTGGAGAGCTGGCAATGTTGCTATTGTTAATGCGCCCGGAAGCGGTATTGCTGATGATAAGGCGGTCTATCCATATGTCCCCGACATTATACGTTATTATCTGGGGGAACAGCCGATACTCAAAAATGTCCCAACCTATCAGATGACAAACCCAAAAGACCGTGAGTATGTTTTTGACAATCTCGAGCGGATGGTGGTGAAGGCCGTAAGTGAGTCTGGCGGGTATGGTATGCTGATGGGACCGTCGTCAACACCTGCACTACGTCGTGAATTTGTTGAGAAGGTTACGGAAAATCCACGTAATTATATTGCCCAGCCGGTGGTATATCTTTCAAAGCATATTTGTTTCATGGATGGTGAGCTTGAAGCGCGTCACCTTGATTTGCGGCCGTTCGTTATTTACGGTGAGGATATTCAAGTAGTACCGGGTGGGCTCACCCGGGTTGCCCTGCGGAAGGGGTCGCTTGTCGTTAACTCTTCCCAGGGGGGCGGCAGTAAAGACACCTGGGTTCTGGCTGACTAACACACCTATCCCCATGAACAGGAGTACGGTCTATGTTAAGTAGAATTGCTGACTCAATGTATTGGATGGCTCGATATCTCGAGCGTGCCGGGGAAACCGCACGCCTTATGGAAATCAATCTGCTGTATTTGGTCGAAGCGGAAGAGGATATGGGAGAAGCTGATAAATGGCGCCCCATTTTGGAAATCAATTCTGCCTTGCCCTATTATGTTGAGCAGTATGGAGATGATGCAATCACAACTCAGCGGGTGCTACAGTTTATCTGTGGTGGTAGGAGTAACCCCAGTTCCATCCGGTCCTGTCTAAGGCTTTTCCGGGAGAATGCCCGGGTAGCCCGCGACCGGATTTCAAAAGAGATGTGGGAAGCGGTTAACGAAATTTGGATGCTGTTTAATGAGCGGCTTGTTGGTACGATTACACCAGAAAAAGCCAGTAATCTCTTTGTGGAACTTCGGAATCAAGTTGCACGATTCAACGGGTTGGTTACTGCTACCATGATGCGTGGCGAAGCATACTCCTTTTATCAGACCGGTGGATGTGTTGAGCGTGCTGACATGACAGCCCGAATCCTTGATGTGAAATACCATCTGATTCTACCCCGAGTCGACATGATCGGCTCCGCACTGGATTACTATCAGTGGGCAGCCCTGCTTAAATCGCTCTCTGGGTTTGAGGCATATCGGCGTACCCATCATACAGGGTTCGACCCCGGCTCCGTTGTCGACTTTGTTATATTTCAAAAGGAATTTCCACGATCGATCGCCTTTTCTGTGGACAGGACCGCTTCAGCACTGTTATCGGTAGGATTGGAAGGCAAGGAGCGTACCGAGGCATCACTCGCCGCTATTCAGCAGCTTATGCATCAGGAAACCGGTGAGTCGGTTTTTGCTGAGGGACTGCATGAATTTATCGAACAGCTCCTTGCCCTTTTGGCCGATCTTCATAGCGCCCTTGCGGAAGAATTTTTTCAATAGGTTCGTCGCAGTAAGGATGTAGAGGTTTGTTGTGCGGTATAGAATAGAGCATCAAACAATATTAACCTATCAGCAGTCAGCGGTAAAAGAACACCATATCGAAATCCGACTTACCCCGCGGGCTGACGGCTGGCAAGTCGTTCATCAGCATGCGATTAAAGTGATGTGTGCGGATTTTGTGAGTCGGTATCAAGACTATTTTGGTAATACTGTAGACTGTTTTGACGCCATTGCCCCCCATACAGAGCTGAGCGCCACTCTCGTTATGGATGTTGAAACAATGAGGGTTAACCCCTTTGCGTTCGAGGTAATGTCACCGCTCGGGTATGAGGCCTGGTATCAGCAGGCTCAATTGGCAGCTCCGCAGTTGTATGACTATATTCTCCATAGAAGCCTGGTTACCCCCTCTCTTGATAAAGTGACATCACGGGTCAGTAGTCTCCCCCCCACCCGTGTAGCTGGTAGTCCGTTGCTTGATCAGCTGATCAATGTAATGGAATGGGTTTGTGCTGTGCTTCAGTACGAAACCGGAGCAAGCGGTGTTCATAGTGACCTCCTGATGGTCCTAGAGAACGGTGCTGGAGTTTGTCAGGATTTTGCGCATCTTTTCTTGACCGTGGTGCGTTCGTGGGGAATCCCTGCACGGTATGTTATGGGGTATATGGATCCCGGAATTGGTGTTGAAGGCGAACAGATCGCCACCCATGCCTGGGCAGAAGTGTTATTGCCTGACGCAGGCTGGATCGGGTTTGATCCTGTTCACCAGCTGGTCGTTAATGATCAGTATATTACGGTTGCTGTTGGTAGAGACTCCTATGATGCTGCTCCGCTACGGGGGAGCTACAAAGGGAGTGATCCGGGACTTCCTCCCTCTGTTTCTGTTACGATACTCAACCAGTAGTTAGGTGCTTATATGATTGCCGAAAGTATTTTCTCGCTTGAAATGCCGTATCAGGAGACACTGGAGATACGGCGTACCGTCTTTCGCGGCGGTGACGGTCCGAGGGCTGTGGTTACAGCCGGACTCCATGGTGATGAGCTGGAGGGGCTGTATGTTTGCCACCGGGTCGCATGTTGGCTTGAAGAACTCATGGCAACGCGGCCCGAGGTTTTGAAGGGGCAGATTGAACTTTATCCGGCACTGAACCCGCTCGGGCTTGATACGTTGACCCGATCAGTGCCGGTATTTGATAGTGATCTCAATAGATCCTTTCCCGGTAGTACCCAGGGGGTTCTGCCGAAGCGGCTCGCGGCTGCGATTATGGAAGCCTTGTCCGGCGCAAGCCTTGTCGTGGATATCCATGCAAGTAATATCTATCTTAGGGAAATTCCTCAGGTCAGGATTAATTCTGAGTTTGCAGACGTACTGGTGCCGATGGCCCAGCATGCCAACCTCGACCTTATCTGGGTACATGGTGCAGCCACTGTTCTCGAGGCAACCATTGCCCATAGTCTTAATAGTACCGGTGTCCCCTGTCTCGTTGTGGAGATGGGGGTTGGTATGCGACTGACCCCGGAATACTGTGATCAACTGACGGTTGGGTTGCTGAACCTCTGGCGGGAATGTGGAGTGCTTGACCGTTCTGTTGAGCTCCCCCCCCTAACGCACCATCCCTTGATTGCTGATGACAGTAACGTTCACTACCTGAATGCGCAGACCTCTGGAATGTTTGTTCCTGCCAAGGCGCACTGGACAGCTCTTAAACGTGGTGAACTGCTGGGAACCATTGTCTCTCCGTTCCATGGTGCCATTCTTTCAGAAGTCCGTTCTCCGGTTGATGGCGTCCTCTTTACCCTGCGGGAATATCCGTTGGTATACGAAGGGTCCTTGATGGCGCGGGTGATGGCTCGCAAAGGAGGGGGGATATGAAACGCGACTTACTGCTCATGACGGCGCCGGTACGGGACTCCTTTGATATTCCCTACCATGAAATCGGTCCCGCCTCCCAACATCCCGCTGCGGCCTTTGTTGCCGGTATGCATGGT
>JBLIZM010000047.1:0-2912 GCA_048859855.1 Trichlorobacter sp. | reverse complement strand
CGGATCTGCAGCAACATGGGCCAGGAAGGTCTCAAGGTCATACTCATCCCGTTCTATCAAGGGGATGGCATAGGATTGTGTCATCTGGCGAACACCGTCAAGGCGTTTAAGATATTCCTGATACGGATGAATATTATGGTTATAGAAGAAACCGGTAAGTTTCATCCCCTCTTCCAGCAGTCGGGTAACCGGTACCGTTCCACAAGGACCGCAACAGAGGTGCAGCAAAACCCGCATTACACCTTCTCCAGCATATGGCCGAGCTTATCTCGTTTAACTTGAAGATAGCGTTGATTTGAACAGGTCGGGTTAGCCTCAATGGCGACACGGCCGGTAATCTCGATGCCATACCCCTGAAGACCCACCAGCTTACGCGGGTTGTTGGTCAGCAACTTGATCTTCTTGATTCCCAGAGCAGCCAGGATCTGAGCACCAACACCATAATCACGCATGTCAGCCTTAAACCCCAGTCGCTGATTGGCTTCCACCGTATCAAGTCCCTGGTCCTGCAGCTCATATGCCTTCAGCTTATTAACCAGACCGATGCCACGTCCTTCCTGACGCATATAGAGAATAACGCCACGCCCTTCCTGGTCAATCATCTCCATCGCCTTATGGAGCTGGTCTCCGCAGTCACAGCGCATTGATCCAAGCACATCACCGGTCAGGCATTCGGAATGAACCCGCACCAACAGGGGATCATCAGTGGCAACATCCCCTTTAATCAGGGCAAGGTGATCAAGATGATCAATGTCGTTCTCAAACGCAACAATACGCCAGTCACCACCAAAGCGCGATGGAAGCTGAGCATCGGCTACCGGACGGACCAACTGTTCATGCTTCAACCGGTAGGCGACCAGATCAGCCACCGTACAGATTTTTATCTGATGCTCTTCAGCAAAGGTACGTAGTTCCGGCATACGGGACATGGTTCCATCATCGTTCATGATTTCACAGATGACACCAGATGGATTCAAGCCCGCTAAACGAGCCAGGTCAACGGATCCCTCGGTTTGTCCGGTCCGAACCAGTACCCCACCGGGGCGGGCTCGCAGTGGGAAAATATGACCAGGGCTCACCAGGTCAGCGGCGGTTGACGTATCGGCGACAGCAGTTTTAATGGTGTGGGAACGATCAGCAGCTGAGATACCGGTCGTTACACCTTCACGCGCCTCAATTGAAATCGTGAATGCGGTCTCAAAGGGTGAGGTGTTATCACGAACCATCGGCGACAGCCCCAGTTGATCGCACTTTTCAGCGGTAAGGGTCAAACAGATCAATCCCCGACCGTACTTAGCCATAAAGTTGATCGCCTCAGGGGTGACCAACTCGGCAGCCATGGTCAGATCACCTTCATTTTCGCGGTCTTCATCATCGACCAATATGACCATTTTACCCTGACGGATATCTTCAATTGCTTCCTGAATACTGCATACGGACATAGGGTGTCCCTTTCTCCTGTTAAATAAAGCCGTGTGATGCCAGCGTGTCGCGGCTCAGACCGCCAGACTGACGCTGTGGTGCTACCAATCGCGCTACATATTTCCCGATGATATCGGTTTCTATGTTCACGACACTCCCAACCCCTGCTGCACTGAGCGTTGTATTCGCCAGGGTATGGGGGATAATTGATACACTGAAAAAATCCGCACCCACCTGGTTAACGGTCAGACTGATACCGTCAATAGCCACAGACCCCTTAGCCACAAGCATACCAGCATGTTCGCTCGGCAGGCTAAAGCGTAAGATAACCGCATTCCCCTGACGGCTCTTGTCAGACAGCCGGGCAGTGCAATCGATATGGCCGGTTACCAGATGACCATCCAGACGCCCCCCCATGACCATTGCCCGCTCGAGATTAACAAGGGAACCAGACCTTAGATCCGCCAGTCCACTACAGCGAACGGTTTCGGGCGAAACATCAAAGCCATACCGTCCAGCGGTTATCGCGACAACCGTCAGGCAGATACCGTTCACGGCAATAGAATCACCAATCGAAACGGCTGAACCGGCAAATGTCGCTTCAAGAGTCAGCACTGCTGAGTCCGCGCCTGACGAGAGGGAGACCACCGTGCCGGTTGTTTCTATTAATCCTGTGAACATGGAGTACCTCGTAACGGAATCACGTCAACAAACAAATCGTCACCAACCCGGGTAACCGACTCGTAGCTGCCGATCCAGGCCTGCGCCATGGTTGCAATCGGCGGATGTACAATCATCGGCAGTCCACCAAAAATCATCTTAGGAGCAAACACCAGCAGACAGCGGTCAACCAGTCCGGCCGTGAGCAATGCACCCGCGAGGGTGGCTCCTCCTTCACAGAGGATATCATTGATTCCAAACGCTGCAAGGGCACGCAACAACGCCTCGGGCTGCACCCTCCCCTGTGGGTCAGCGTCGACCGACAAAACGGTCGCACCGGTGAGACGATATGGATCGATTAATCGGGGTTCCGTCACGGTGGTCACCACAATGGTTTTAGCCACCGCATGATCGGTCAGAAGCTGCGCTGTCAACGGGGTACGCAACCGGGAGTCAACCACGATACGCCAGGGGGTCCTACCCCGAACCAAACGGACTGTTAGTTGTGGATCATCGTGGATAACCGTATCTACGCCAACCATAACCGCGTCAAGCTGGTTTCTCAGACGATGCACCGCACGGCGTGAAGGCTCGCTGGATACCCATCTGGAGTCATGGGTCGTCGTGGCGATGTACCCATCAAGTGTCAAAGCTGCCTTGTAGACCAGATAGGGAAGCCCTGTGGTTATCCGCTTACTAAATCCAGGATTCAAACCACGGCAAGCATCTTCAAGCACCCCACACTCAACAGTGATGCCGGCAGCACGTAAGGCTGCAACACCCCGACCAGACACCAGTGGGTTAGGATCGATCATACCGATAACAACACG
>JBLIZM010000046.1:0-2509 GCA_048859855.1 Trichlorobacter sp. | reverse complement strand
ATTTCAGGCACTGTAGCCACTGTGGCGAAGTCTATCCGTGGAAGAATACCCACTGTAAATATTGTAATACTCCGCCGTGAATCATGCCAATTAGTCTCTGCTTTTCTTGCTCGTGTTTTTCATCACCGCACGTGATGTGGCAGCGAATACGATAGGGAGTAGTACATGCCTGAACTTCCAGAGGTCGAATCGGTCAGGTGCTACCTGACCACAGACGGTTCTTCGATTCTTAACCAGACTATTAAAGATATCCTGATACATCGTGAATCGGTTGTTGATGGTGAACCAGCACTGCTAAACGCTGTTCTTATTGGTGATCAGATTACTGCCGTTGAGCGTCATGGGAAGTATCTGTTTTTCAGAACTACCGGTGGACAAACGCTTGCCATGCATCTGCGCATGACCGGTCGCTGTTTAGTAACAGCGCTCGATCAGCCCCCCGCATCCCATGCCCGGCTCACCATCGTTTTTTCACACTGTCAGCTCCACTTCATAGATCCCCGTGCATTTGGCAGGGTTTGGCTGGTTGAAAGTCCCGAGGTAGTCATACGATCTTTGGGTCCCGACGGGCTATCCGTTGACGGTGCATCGTTTATGGCAGGACTTGCCCGTCGTTCTGATTCATCCATGATAAAGCCAGTACTCCTTGATCAGTCCTTCGTAGCCGGGATCGGAAACATCTATGCTGATGAGAGTCTGTATAGGGCTGGCATTCATCCGGAGCGACGTTTGTTCTCACTTTCGGCGTGCGAGCGCGAGCGGCTGTTTCATGCGGTATCTGACGTTTTAACTGAAGCGGTTCTGCGTAAAGGGGCAAATATTGACGGCGTTTTTGAGGCTGGTCATTTTCCGGTGGCCGTCTATGGTCGTGGTGGTGAGCCTTGTTTTACCTGTGGAAGTCAAATTGAAAAAATAAAGGTGGCCCAGCGGGGGACACATTTCTGTCGTACCTGTCAACCTCCGCAGCTTGCCAACGCTCAGAAAAAACGCTAAACTATAGTAAGAGCATCTATTCGTACGAGCGACAGCTACGTATAAGGAGACGGTATGGGTAAAGAGCCAGGCACCACCAAGTTCCAAGTAGAGTTTAGACGGCATCTGCGTGATCAGAATATCAGTGACAACTTGGTTCACCTGCTCTGTGAAATATCAGAGGCCAGTAAGTACGTTATTAATGCCGTACGGACCGGTGATCTTGGGGTTGCTGGTACGTCAAACCTCTACGGTGAAGAGCAACTTGCGCTTGACGTCCTCTCTGACCGGATTATGCGTAAGCGGCTGATTCACTCTGGGGTCGTCTGTAATATCGCCTCCGAGGAAATGGATACCATCTACCAGGTGACCAGTAACCCACAAGGGATGTTCTCCGTTGCCTATGATCCACTTGATGGTTCATCGCTGGTCGATGTCAATCTAGCGGTCGGAACCATTGTCGGAATCTATCAGGGAAATGACCTGCTGGTTTCCGGTCGAAAGATGGTTGCTGCCATGTATATTCTCTATGGACCACGGGTTTCCATGGTGTACTCCGTTGGCAAGGGAGTCTATGAATTTACCATGAACCACCTGATGGAATTCACCCTGACCCGCGAAAATATCAGGATGGAGCCGGCTGGTGATATCTATGCGCCAGGTGGGCTTCGTCGGAAGTACACCCCGGAAAACGAAGCATTCGTTTCCTACCTTGAAGAGCGTGGATCAAAATTACGCTACTCAGGTGGGTTTGTTCCCGATATTAACCAGGTACTGATGAAAGGGAAGGGACTCTTTATGTACCCGGCCCTTAGTGACGCGCCGAATGGTAAGTTGAGACTGTTGTTTGAATTAAATCCGATGGCTTTCCTCATGGAGCAGGCTGGTGGCGCTGCGACAAACGGTGACGTTCCTATTCTCGATCTGACACCGGAAGGGCTCGATCAGCGGGCGCCAGTGTATATCGGTTGTTGTAATGATGTTGCCAAGGCGGCTGAGTTTTTGAAGGGATCAGGAGCATGACCAGAGATTTATCTGATATCGACCTGCTTGACATTCTGGATGATGATGAGGAAGAAACGGAAGAGGAGGAGATTGAACTCGTCCCCCGTCTCTGTAATGAGATTCAATTATTTGATCTATGTGAAATCGACCCGTCCCGCTGCAGCTTTCGTGATGGTCGTTTCTGCACTGACATTGATATGCTGCGTGCTTTCGAGGGTGAACCTGAGCCTGAAGATGATCCTGATCCAAGCCTACGTGGCACCCTTGATCTCGATGATGACGTTATGTATGACGATGAGGAGGGGGTTGAGTCGGACGGTCCTTCTCGGTTGTCTCACTAACGGTAGTGAGTACGGATTAATCCGATGACTCAGATTCCGCTTAATCCTGATGGATCGCTGCTGATTCCGGCTGAAATGCTCTCATCACTACGTCAACCTGGTGACCTCAGTATGTCAGTTGCCAGGACTGAAACCGGTCTAACGGTTAGTCGGCCGGAGTCACGTCAGACTCCGGCCGCACTCTTGTCTGC
>JBLIZM010000045.1:0-3349 GCA_048859855.1 Trichlorobacter sp. | reverse complement strand
CTCAAATGCAGCAATTAAAGTCGATGGGCTCGCTTGAATCAATCATGGGCATGATCCCCGGCATGGGGAAAATGATGAAGCAGATGAAAGGGGCCCAACCTTCCGAAAAGGAGATGAAGCGTGTTGAGGCAATCATCCGCTCCATGACCCCGGCAGAACGGGCAGACCATAGTATTATCAATGGAAGTCGACGTCTCAGAATCGCAAACGGAAGTGGTACGAGCGTTCAGGAAGTCAACTTACTGTTAAAGCGCTTTACAGAGGCGCAGAAACTCATGAAGCAGTTTAGCAAGATGGGGCCGAAGAACCTTATGAAAGGGCTCGGTGGTATACCAGGTCTTGGCAACCTCGGTGGCCTTGGTGGGTTCGGCAAAGGAGGGGGTTTCCCCTTCGGTCGTTAATACGACAATTACATCACATTCCAGCCATAGGGCATGGGAAGTACCTAAGGAGAGATACATGGCAACAAAAATCAGACTGCAGCGCGGCGGATCAAAGAAACGTCCTTTTTATCAAGTAGTAATTGCTGACGAGCGTTCACGCCGTGATGGCCGTTTTATTGAAAATGTTGGATTCTATGATCCTACTAAGAATCCAGCAGTTATTAAGCTGAACGTTGAAAAGGTTGTCGACTGGCTCGGGAAAGGCGCACAACCGACCGATACTGTCAATCAGATTCTGAAGCGTGAAGGCATTCTGGAGAAGGCCGCTCAGGCCTAATTCAGCTTGTCCTTCCGGTAGTAACCGGTTTGCCGGATCACATTGGTAGAGGTACGCCAGATGAAAGCACTTGTCGTAACAATCGCACAAGCTCTTGTCGACGACCCAACCAAAGTAGTCGCCACCGAACAGACTGAAGACGACACTTTGGTGATCACCCTATCCGTAGCGAAAGAGGATATGGGACGTATCATCGGAAAAGAAGGACGAACGGCCAAGGCCATTCGCACCCTTCTGAATGCCGTTGCTACCCGTGAGGACAAGAAAGCCTTACTCAAGATCGTCGACTGATGAACCAGCAGGACCTTATTCCGGTCGGACTGCTCCACGGCCCCCATGGAGTTCGTGGTCAGATTCGTTACCAGTCCTACTCAGGGGACTTGGCTACCCTTCAGGCGGCCAGGGAGGTGGTATTACGGTTTGCTGACGGGCGTCTAGCTCCGTACCAGGTTGCACGCATTACGCGTCATGGCACGCGGATGCTTCTTTCTCTTACGGGGATTGATACCATTGAGTTGGCAGAACCGCTTGCTGGAGCTTCATTACTGCTTCGCCGGGATCAGTTTCCTCCCACCGAAGATGATGAGTATTACTGGCAAGACCTGATTGGCATGCAGGTAGTAACCGTCTCTGGAGAGACGGTCGGTACATTAACCAGTATCATGGAAACCGGCGCCAACGATGTTTACCAGGTTACCGACCCCACCAATGGCCACGAATACCTGGTTCCTGCTATCGGTTCTGTTGTGGTTTCTGTGGATGTACCGGGTCGAATTATGACCATTGCTCCACTTGACGGTATGCTTGCTCTATGAAAATAGATATTGTGACCCTTTTTCCTGATATGTTCCTAGGACCATTTCAGGAAAGTATTATAAAGAGGGCACAGGATCGGGGACTTCTTGAAATCGGTCTCCATCAGCTACGCGACTTCACCACTGACCGTCACCGCACGGTCGATGACACACCGTATGGTGGTGGTGCTGGTATGCTGATGAAGCCAGAACCGATTGCTGCAGCAATTACATCGGTTCGCAGGAACAACCCTGATGCAAAAGTAGTTCTACTCTCCCCACAGGGTGAGCCCCTAAGCCAACAACTCGCTCAAGATTTTTCGGCAATGCCGGGATTGATCCTGATTTGTGGACGCTATGAAGGGGTGGATGAACGGGTACGGACCACCTTGTGTGACTATACGGTCTCAATTGGTGATTACGTCCTGTCTGGTGGTGAGCTTGCCGCCATGGTGGTTGTAGATACGGTTACGCGTCTCCTACCAGGAGCACTTGGATCAAGTCACTCGGCAGCAGACGACAGTTTTAGTGACGGCCTACTTGAGTACCCACAGTACACCCGTCCGGTTGTTTTTAATGATTTAGCGGTTCCCGAAGTCCTACTTTCAGGAAACCATGCTGAAATCGCCCGTTGGCGCCGGCAAGAGTCACTGGTGGCAACCGCCCGAACCCGCCCTGACCTGCTGAAAACAGCGCGTTTGAGCGATAAGGATCGTAGCTATCTCAGCCGGATGGAAGAACGAGGACAATGAGCAGCAACCTATCAATCGCGCTGCTACACCATCCGGTGTATAATAAACATCGTGAAATCATCACCACGGCCTTCACGAACCTCGATATCCATGATATCGCGCGAACGGCCAGAACATTTGGTGTTGAATCCTATTTTATGGTGACCCCGTCGACTGAGCAGCGAGCTCTGATTGAACGGATTGTCACCCACTGGGACAGTGGCTGGGGCTCGCAGTACAACCCCGACCGCAAAGATGCCTTGCGGATCATTAAGACCGCTGTCTCGCTGGAAGCCGCCGTGACTGAACTCTCACAGTCGTGCGGCCTGCCGGTCAGTATTATCGTGACCGGCGCCATGGCACGCCCTGGCAGTTGTAGTTTTACCGAGTTGCGGAAGCGACTGAACGATCCAACCAGACACTACCTACTGGTCTTAGGTACAGGACATGGTTTGGCCGATTCCGTCTTTGATGCAGCCGACCTGATCCTCGAGCCGATAGCGGGATCAGGAGATTACAACCATTTACCAGTACGTTCGGCGCTCGCCATAATGCTTGACCGATTGAACCGGTCTGAATAAAAACTAACTGATACCGAAACCTGTACAAGGTATATCTGAGGAGGAGTAGCACAATGAACATCATCGACGTCCTTGAGTTTGAGCAGATGAAGAAAGACATCCCGCGATTCAAAACCGGTGACACCGTTAAGGTTCACGTTAAGATTGTTGAAGGCGACAAGCAGCGGATCCAGGCCTATCAAGGTGTGGTTATCGCCCGTCAAAACGGTGGCATCCGTGAGTCCTTCACCGTCCGTAAGATTTCAAACGGCATTGGTGTTGAGCGGATTTTCCCACTGCATTCACCGTCAGTCGAAAAGATTGAAATCGTAACCCGCGGTCATGTCCGTCGAGCCAAGCTGTACTACCTGCGTAACCTGCGTGGTAAAGCTGCCCGGATTCGCGAGCGCAAGTACGTTCCTGGTCAGGCTTAGTCGACCGGTACCCATACAACAAAACACCCTGCCACTACCGTGGCGGGGTGTTTGTGTATTGCCATCCGATGTCTGATACCCAGCCAACACTCTTTCCAAGTCAAGCGATT
>JBLIZM010000044.1:0-3183 GCA_048859855.1 Trichlorobacter sp. | reverse complement strand
CTGACTCATTCTCGGATGGTGGCCGCTATACGGACCGTGATGCTGCCCTAGCCCATGCTGAGGCTATGGTCGCAGCGGGTGCCGACCTCCTTGATATTGGAGCGGAAAGCACCCGTCCCGGCGCTTTCGTGGTTGATGCTGCCGAAGAGATTTCACGTGTTGAACCGATTGTCCGGCTGCTTGCCAGCCGTCTTTCAACACCACTATCCGTCGATACCTGGAAAAGTACCGTTGCCACAGCAGCGCTTGATGCCGGCGCAGAGATTATCAACGACATCAGCGGAGCGACCTTTGATGCTGACATGCCACGTCTGATTGCTCAGCGTCAGGCCGGTGTGGTCCTGATGCATACGCGCGGCACGCCGGATAATCTCCATCCACCTTGTCAGTATCAGGATTTAATGGCAGAAGTAAGCGACGAGCTGTCTCAAGCAGCAAAACAGGTCATTGATGCCGGTGCCTCACCAGCACAAATTGTGCTCGACCCTGGTATCGGATTACCAAAGGATGTTACCCAGAACCTGACACTGCTGCGCAGACTCCCTGAATTCCAGTCCCTTGGATACCCTCTTCTCGTTGGTACCTCTCGTAAATCATTCATCGGAAAGATACTGAACCAGCCAGACCCTGCTGATCGCCTCTTTGGTACTGCAGCGACCGTTGCCTGGTCTGTCATGCAGGGAGCCCACATTATCAGGGTTCATGATGTGGCAGCAATGGCTGCGGTTGTTCAAATGACTACGGCACTCACCGCTCCTGTTCCTCCGGAGGTTCCATGAGCAGCATTGCCACCAGCGCCCTGATCATGATCGCCCTGTTCGCCTTATTGTTACTGGTACGGCGTGACATGGCGCCACGGGTCGTATTATCGCTCTCGGTTCTGCTACTTCTGCAGGCTGTCGGTGAGTCGGGTACTATCAAACCGCTTGCCACCGCAGCGAGCCAGCTGATGATTGTTGCGCCGGTGATGATTGCTGTGCTGCTTCAGCAAGAGCTCAGGCGCCTTTTGGCACGTCCGTTTCTGGTTGATCGCCATGCGGCAGCCCGCGCGGAAGCAAAATCGCTTTCTGATTGTATTGTTGAAACCCTACTGCCGGTTTTGACAGAGTTCAGTCTTAAGCAAACCGGCGCGCTGCTGGTACTCACCGGACAGCAGCCTCTTTCGCCCCATCTGCAGTTCGGCACCGCATTGGATGCTCGCCTCAGTGGTGACCTCTTACAGTCATTATTTCAAACCAGCTCACCATTACATGACGGTGCGGTGATTTTATCTGGCTCTACCGTTAGTCAGGCTGCCTGTGTGCTCCCCCTGTCTGACAATCCTGACATTTCTAAACGCTTCGGCACACGCCATCGCGCAGCACTCGGACTTTCCGAACTTACCGATGCTGTGGTCTTAGTGGTATCCGAAGAGACCGGCAAAATTTCCGGCGTAGTTGATGGTCATCTCCGGTATGACCTATCACCCGGCGATCTTGCCAAACTGGTTGAACTGGCCTGCCAACGGCATCAAAACCGCTCGAACCATCGTTAGGGAGGAACGTATGAGAAAACTATTCGGCACCGACGGCGTCCGCGGAGTTGCCAACGTCTATCCGATGACCACCGAGATCGCCATGCAGCTCGGTCGTGCTATTGCCTATATCAGTAAGGGATCCAGTCAGCGGCGCCACCGCATCGTCATCGGCAAGGACACCCGGCTATCAGGGTATATGCTTGAGAATGCGCTCGTGGCCGGCATCTGTTCCATGGGGGTCGATGTGCTTCAAGTCGGTCCACTCCCGACACCCGGTATTGCCCATATCACTAAATCGATGCGAGCTGATGCCGGTGTAGTCATTTCAGCATCCCATAACCCCTTTCAGGATAATGGCATCAAGTTCTTCTCCGGTGACGGCTTTAAACTACCGGACGAGATCGAGCTTAAGATTGAAAAGCTCCTTGAAAGCAAAAAAATCGACGCCCTGCGGCCAACGGCAACTGAAGTTGGCAAAGCCTTTCGGATTGATGATGCCGCTGGTCGCTATACGGTATTCCTAAAAAACAGCTTTCCGAATGAGTTTGACCTTGCCGGGCTTAAAATTGTACTGGACTGTGGCAACGGTGCCGCCTACAAGATTGCGCCAGCCGTATTCGAAGAACTGGGAGCTGAGGTCATCCCCCTTGGGGTCAAGCCAAACGGCACCAACATTAATGCCGGCTGTGGCTCCCTGCATCCTGAAGTCATCAGTGAGGCGGTACGGGCCAACCGGGCTGATATTGGTATCGCCCTTGATGGTGACGCCGACCGGGTAATCGTCTGCGATGAATTCGGAAATGAAGTCAACGGCGATCAGATTATGGCAATCTGCGCAACCGATCTATTGGAACGAAAGCTCCTCAGAAAGAAGACTCTGGTTGCGACGGTCATGAGCAACATGGGACTGGATATTGCCCTTCGTAAGGCGGGGGGTAAGATTATCCGCACCTCAGTAGGCGACCGGTACGTCGTGGAAGAGATGCGCCGTGGTGGCTACACCCTCGGCGGCGAGCAGTCCGGCCACCTGATTTTCCTTGACCAGAACACCACCGGTGACGGGGTAATGGCTGCATTGCAACTTCTTGCGGTTATGCGTCGTCGCTCGCTCCCCCTGTCAGAACTGGCCGGAATCATGATTCCGCTTCCCCAGGTGCTGGTGAACGTTCGAGTCCGCTCCCGTGAAGATGTTATGACGATTGAACCGATTGCAGCGGCCATTCGTGAGGTTGAACAAAAACTAGGGGATACCGGTCGGGTTTTAATCCGCTATTCCGGTACGGAGCCACTGCTCAGAATTATGATTGAAGGACAAAATACCTACGAAATCACCACCTGGGCTAACCAGCTGGCGGATCTTGTCAAACAGACCATAGGAGCACAGAACTAGTCATGGCAACACTAGGACTTAATGTCGATCACATCGCCACCGTACGTCAGGCTCGTGGCGGTACGGAGCCTGATCCGGTCGCTGCAGCCGCTATTGGAGAACAGGCCGGAGCAACCTGCATTACCATTCATCTGCGTGAGGACCGTCGCCATATTCAGGATCACGATCTTCTGACCCTGCGACGTACTGTCACCACAAAGCTGAACCTCGAAATGGCAGCGACAGCTGAAATGATTGGTATTGCCTGTTCGGTGCATCCTGACCAGGTTACCCTGGT
>JBLIZM010000043.1:0-6354 GCA_048859855.1 Trichlorobacter sp. | reverse complement strand
CTCTTCCGATCTATCAAGACTTTACAGTCTCATAAGTCTGTGGTATAGAACTACTTTAATTCTTTCGATTTGAGAGTGATATGACGATTTTTTTGACTATAATTCATGTGCTGATTTGCCTGTTTATAATCGGCGTTGTGCTCCTGCAATCTGGAAAAGGGGCTGAAATTGGCGCATCCTTTGGTGGTGGTGGCAGCGGATCAGTCTTCGGTGCTGGTGGTGGCGGCAATGTCATGACCCGTATTACGACCGGTGCGGCCATTATCTTTATGCTGACATCACTTGCGCTAGCCTATTTTTCCGGCCATTCTGGTGGGTCATCAATTATGAGTAGCGCTCCTAAAGCTCCAGTATCACAACAAATGCCGATGCAGCAGGGGGCAGCACCTGTCGTCCCGGCGCCGCAGGCTCCAGCGGCAAAGTAGTTAGATAAAACGGTTGATTAGAACAATATTTTCTGCTATAAATCAAAGTTCAAATGCCGAAGTGGTGGAATTGGTAGACACACCATCTTGAGGGGGTGGCGGGCGATAGCCTGTACGAGTTCGAGTCTCGTCTTCGGCACCATTTGTTCTCTAACATGCTTAATTTATTAAGCATGTTTTTGTAATTAAAGGGCTCTTTTGTGTTTGTACACATTTTTGTACACACGAAAAGCCCTTTTTTTTGTATTACCTCTCAAAAATTAATCGTGAATTCAGTCAGAAATTCTTTCCATCCAAGTACCTGCACCCCGTTACGGATATACATCCCGCTACCGCCGGACACAAGTTGCGGTATAACGCTTGAACCTGATATCTTCTGCCACTTGTTTAAGGCCTTGAACATTTCCGACACCACGGTCTGGCCGGATTTTATTTCTGTCGGGCAGAGTGTTCCTGCATCATCACGTAGCAGATCAATTTCATTACCGGTACTGTCCCGCCAGAAGTACAGATTTGACGGTTTGCCGTTATTAAAACAGCACCGAAGATATTCACCAACAACCATAGTCTCAAACAAGGCAGGGCGTGCCGGATGGATGGCAAGCTGCTGTGGCGTTTGAATACCCAGGAGGAATGCAGCCAGGCCGGTATCATGGAAGTAGAGTTTTGGTGATTTGACTAGTCGCTTTCCGAAATTTGCAAAGTGTGGTGGCAGTCTGAATACGATATAGCTGGCTTCAAGAATGCTCAGCCAGGCAGTGGCTGTGCTCTGGGCAATACCGCAATCAGTAGCCAGTGATGACAGGTTCAGGAGTTGACCGGTACGTGCAGCACACAGCTTCAGAAAACGCTGGAAGGTTATCAGGTCCCTGATTGCGGTTAGGTCACGAACATCCCGTTCAAGATAGGTGGTGACGTAACTGCCAAACCAGTCCGTAGCATCAACTGAAGTCGCATAGAGGGTAGGATAGCCACCGGTAAACAGGTGGCTGTCAATATTATCAGGCAGCCGCTTGACATCAGCCAGCTCTTTGCCGGATAACGGCAATAGTTGGGACATCCCAGCTCGCCCGGCAAGACTCTGGCTGATCTGCTGGCTTAGAGTGAAGTTCTGGGAACCGGTAAGAATGTAGCGCCCCGGTATTCGATGTTGGTCAACCAATCCTTGGATATAGGAAAGAAGTTCCGGGGTGCGTTGCACTTCATCGTAGATGGCACCATCGGGATGCTGGGCTAGAAAGCCCCGCGGGTCTTCGGTGGCAAATTGGCGCAGATCCGGGTCTTCAATTGATAGGTACGGCTTGTCTGGAAAGACTGACCGCACAAGTGTGGTCTTGCCTGACTGGCGTGGGCCGGTGACCACCACCACCGGAAACCCATTGGCGAGTCGTTGTAGTGTATTTGCCAGCGCACGCTTAATCATAGTACCCCCCCAATTCTTTTTTGTAATTTAATTATTAAATCGTGAATTTGCAAGGGTGTTATTTGTAACTGCTATGAATATGCTGCTGTTTGTAAATAAAGCATGCCTTCCCATAATCGGACACCTGAATTCAAGTTGTACGTGAAACGTAAACTCAGGTAACAATATGAAAGTTTCATCAAAAAGTGATACTGTACGGCTCGATTAACTATTTGAGGAGATACCTACTGACATGCGTTTAGCATCCAAGCCAACCAAAGGCAGAACTCTTGATTATGCAGCACCGGTCTATGACCTGCTCGAGCCGCTCTGCTTGCTCAGTAGGCAGGCGGAATATGATGCAGCAGTTTTTTCTGCGCTAAACCCCCAGCCTGCAGATCGCATTCTTGATCTTGGATGTGGTACCGGCGCCCAAACGCAACAGGTTTCATTAGTATTGGATCCGCAACTCGGCGGAGCCATTACCGGTATTGATGCTGCAGGTGCAATGATTACGGCTGCACGAGAGAAGCGAGGCAGTGATCGCTGTTTCTTTGAAGTTATGGCTGCTGAAAAACTTGATTTTCCAGATCAATCTTTTGATGCGGTCATGTCGAGTCTTTTTTTTCATCACATTCCCCTTGATCTGAAGCGTGCGAGCCTTTCTGAAGCCTATCGTGTCCTTAAGCCAGGTGGAACCCTCGTTGTCGCTGATATGGACCGTCCGACCACGTTCCTGGGAGGATTAGTATCCCATGCCTCCCGCTGGTTGTTTTTCCAGCCGCAGATAGCAGAAAACATACGTGGCGTATTGCCAGAGTTAATGAGTGAGGCAGGGTTTACACAGCCTGAGCGACTTCAGCATTTTTTTGGCTATATTACGGTCTTTCGCTGTCATAAGGAGGAAGCACGTTGAATCCGTTCAGTACCTTGATCGGTTTGTCGAGTGACTTTACTATCATGACCCGTGAACTACGTGAGGGGCTTGAATCGTACTGGCATGCGGTTCATGATGTGCTTGATGGGAGTGGAATAGCTGTCACGGCTCCCGATGAGTCTGTCTACGCACTTTCAAAGAATCTCTTTTCCCTGTTATTTCTTTACTCCTATTACCGCTGTGATATTCCGTCTGAGCGTCGCATCTTGTATGCCACCATTAACCAGTGCCTGCGTGGCATGGTAACCGGTTGTGACAACTTGCTTGATGATGAATATAAAATAACCATCGATACCAGTCTTCCCCAAGAGGCGACCACGTTTCGATCCGTATTAGATATTATGGTTTCAGACAGAGTGCTTTTTTCAACGCTCTCTCAGTATGCAGAACAGACCGGTTGCTCTCGTGTATTGGTTACTCGTGCTGTTAATGCGACGCTGGGTGCACTTGCCCAAAGTGGTGCCCAGGAAGCAGCCGAGGAGGGGGGGATAACGGAACGGATTTCTCCCGATGCCGTACTGCATCAGATTCATCATTTGAAAACAGGTCTGCTCTTTCAGTCAACGTGGGCGGTTCCCGCATTATTTGAGGCGTTGACTCCCCAGATGGAACAGACGAGGCAGGCGCTCTATGATATTGGGATTGGGTGTCAGTTGTTGGATGATCTCGTGGATCTCTATACCGATATCCGTGAGAACCGACATAATTATGTTGCCTCTTGGTTGGCGTGGAACCAGCATGATGCTTGGGCGGTGGCTCAGGAATTCGCACATGACACCTCTCTAGATCCTGAGCAGTTCTATCGCCGTGAGTCATCATGGGCTCCGATGCTCAAACAACAAGCCAAGGCACGGGTAGAGCAGGGGCTGTCACAACTATTTTTGGAGCGTCACCAGATGCTCTGTCGACCAGCAGCAGCGTTAATTGCCGACAGAATCGGCGTTTCTTTTTGATGAGATCGCTCGTATAGTAACATTATGAGACTTGGGTATTTAATCAGATTAGCGCAGCTTGTGCTGATACGTTCATGGCGGTCCACCATAGTCCTTGGTGGGATGGTCACTCTTGCGGTTAGCACTCTGATTGTCATAACGGCACTCGCTATTGGTACCAATGATGCCATGGTGCGTAACTCTACCGGTCTTTTTAGTGGTCACATTAGTATTGCTATGCCCCAGAATACTCAGCAGCACGTACGCGATCAAGAGTTGGGTGGGGTGGGACTGCGTCGTATCCAGATTTCGGCAGTGATTGGTTCTCAATCGAATCAGTTGGAGCCTGTTCGACTCATTGGTGTTGAGCCAGATCGAGAGGCACAGTACACTGCCTTCGCGCGGAAAGTGATAGCGGGACACTATCTTTCGTCAGGTACTTCTGGCCTACTTGTGAGTGCTGATGCCGCTGAGCGCCTGCATGTGAAGATTGGTGATCGGATCAGTCTCTTTGTGCCATCGAACCGTATGATGCTATCCGTTCCTGTTACCGGAATATACCGAACGGGAATCAGTGCGTTTGATGCGGGTGTTGCCTTTGTGCCGGCGACACTGATCGCTTCCTATCCAGTATCTCTTTCCTATGCAGTCTTTCTTCCCCCTGTTGGGGACCTTACGGATGCTGTTAACCGATTACGCGCTGCGTTTCCTGATGCGCATGTCATGCCATGGACCGAGTTCATGCCTGATCTCAAACAATTGATCGATCTTGATAACATATGCATGGGAATTCTGATTGTATTGGTTTTTGCAATAGTCGCTGCCGGCCTTGCCAGTATTTTTACCGTCTTTACCTTAAAGAACTTACGGGATCACGGTATTATGCAAGCACTGGGCTTTAGAAACAGTGATACAGCCGTACTGTTGGTGTTGCAGATTACGCTTTTGACGGTTGTTGCTTCAGTGATTGGAGCGGTTGTTGGCTGGGGAATGGTGGAAATCATCGGGCTGCATGGTGTCGACATCAGTCGTTTTACCTCTCACAACCAGTATTTTTCAGTGTCAGGGATGTTGTATCCACGAGCAACCATAGCAGGTATAGCTGCACCTCCTATTACCGCGATTTTCTTTAGCGTCATTGCAGCCGTGTGGCCTGTCATGATTATCGTTCGTAGAACACCGGCAGAAATTCTGAGGAGCTTGTAGCCGTGCTTTGTGTTGATCACCTGTATAAACGGTTTGCGGCCGGGCGTGGCGTGGTTGCCGCGTTAACGGATATCAACTGTCGCGTCGCTGCGGGAACCGGTCTGGTGTTGGCCGGTAGATCAGGGTCTGGGAAAACAACGCTCTTGAATTGTATCGGCACGCTCGAGCAGCCTGATGCGGGTACCATTACGTTTAATGGTGTTTCAATTGGCGATCTAAACGCCTCACAACGTAGTGCCTTTAGGCGTGAGCATATTGGATTTGTTTTCCAGTCAGGTAACCTCATACCATGGTTAACTGTTCGTGAGAACCTCTTGATGCCGTTGGAGATGAACGGCGTTTCGAGGCAAAAAAGTCTGGAACGGGTGAGTGAACTACTCGCGATGTTCGGCATGATGGGCTATGATACCGCGCTTCCTGCTGAGTTGTCCGGCGGCGAAGCACAACGGGTAGCCTTCGCTCGTGCTATTGCGCATACCCCCTCCTTGGTCTTGGCTGATGAGCCGACCGCCAGCCTCGATTCTGTGAACGGCTCCACACTCATCCGCGAGATGTTTTCTCTTTGCCAGTCACAAGGTACGACATTGGTCCTGGCGACCCATGATACGGACTTGATTGCAATGGCGGAACGGGTTCTTTGGCTTAAGGATGGTCAGATGGTTACCGAGGGGTGATAGCCATATGGCTCTGTTCCACCGTGATATTCTCATCCATCAGATCAGAGCGACCCTCTATTTCTATCTCTGGATACCGTTTCTTGTAATTGGTAGTAGTTTGATGCTCGACTCATGGGGGGTGTTTCTCCGCTTACCTCGTGGGGGAATCACCATGGCTACGGCATCCATACTGATGCTTCTCGGCCTGTACCTGATTGTTCGCTCAACCAAGGATCTTGCACGGCATGGTAATGGTACTCCGAGCCCACACAAGCCGGCACGTGAGTTGGTGACCCAGGGGAGCTACGCCTGGTGCCGCCATCCGATGCATTTGGGGTATCTGGTGCTTCTGGCAGGGGTGCTGATGGCGCTTTGCTCTCTGATAGGACTCCTACTGCCGTTACCACTACTGGTTGTTCTGATGGTTCGTCAGTTACGTACGGGAGAACAAAACCTCATCAACCGATTTGGTGACCGCTATCGTGCCTATCAGCAAGCGGTACCGTTCCTCATCCCTTTTTTAAATTCTTTTTGTGTTACTAACGATTGTCTGAAAAAATAAGTGCGTGTTTAGAAATTCCGATTGACTCAAGATGCTGTATCAATCCGTTTTTGACTTCGTTCGGTATGCGGGGTGTGCGTGCCAGTATCCATGTATAGGACAGGGTGGGGCCGGTCACAACGGCATACTGATAGTTTGGGTCAAGATAGCTGACGATGTATGAACTGTAGAATGGCCAGAAAAAGGTTACCTTGAGGTGGCCAATTTCCGGTGAGTCTACAGCAGATGCTTTAC
>JBLIZM010000042.1:0-5700 GCA_048859855.1 Trichlorobacter sp. | reverse complement strand
GACGCTCTTCCGATCTTGCTTATTGAGATTAACCTCAGCTCTTTTCAAATCAGTCAACCTAGGGATTACGTCTGGTAACTGAAAGAAATAGAACTGTTGGCGATCGGTAAGCCGTGCCATTTCATTAGCTTTAGCCCAAGCTGTCCGTTGGATATTCGTCCACTTAAAGAACTGTGTCTGATAAGTGATACGATATTTCCACAGGTGATTCAGCAACGAGTTGTTGATTACCAACAGGTTCTTCTGATTACGCAAAACCTGGTCAATCTTTCTGGCCAGGCGCAGAACACGGAACTTACGGTGAAACTCTTTGGCTAACATAATGCCTTGTTTCATCGTTGTCCGTGGATCGCCTTGTGTGCTAGTCAAAGCAGTGGTGTGATCAACGTAAACCAGACCTTCAGCTTTAGCAATACCGATCTCGTTAATATCAGGACCATACTCCACATCGTCCATCGGAATGTGGTGCATAATGCTGGCCCGTGGCCATTGAAAAGTAGTGAGTGGACGTAGAATCGGATTTACCAATTGGCTACTACGGCGTACACCAAACTTCTGGTAATACACCGGGTACAATAAGGCTTCTAACCCTAAGCCGATTTCTTCTTCAATCACGTTTATTCTCCTGTCATGTTCCGAAGAACAAAACTAACGGTATCGATACAAGGTTCACTCAGGTACTTACCACCAGGGGTAATATAAGCTTGGCGCTTCTTAAAGTAATCCTGAATTTCCTTGATAGATGCCCCAGTGTACATGATGTTCGCAGAGCAGGTATCACCGTCGTGGTCTGCCGTAGCCCCAGGTTCCCGAGAAGGGTGCATCGCCATACTGTCAAAGAACTCAGCGTCTAAACTGAAATCAGGGAACTCTCTGGCAATGTAGTCATCCCCTAATCTTTTCCAGTCAGGACCCAATTCCCACTTGGCGCTCGCCTTGATGGTAGTGGAGACATAGACGGTAGTGGGGAAAATAGAGCCAGCACCAGCAATGGGATAGCGCGTAATAGTTGAAACGAGTTCATAGAACCTCCGATAGCCTGCCAAATAAATCAGAGCAAAAATGTTAATCGGCAAGACTTTTGACTTATCCTTGTCAGCTGGCAACTCGTCGATGTTATTAAAAATACGGAACTCCGTATCATCAACATAAACCAGTGCCAAATAATGACCATTTATTTCAATAGGAAGATTTCGCTTGGTGGTGTCTTCTAAACTATCGATCAGTTTTTCCAAACCTTCTTTACTGGTCCACCTATCCAGAATGTCGTTAGGCACATCAACATAAACCGGTTTAAGAGTTTTCTTATCCACCAGCACAGCCTTATTATCACCACCATTAAAGGCCTGTGAAATACAGCTGTTCTTAAGTAGATACATTGTCAATGGTAAAGAACCACGCGCTGTTTGATACAGACCTAACTGACAATGGTTGATAGTGATAGACCGTGGGCTACCCAGTTGGTCTACTACGGTATTCATCGCCACGATAACGTTACGGGTACCATCGAATATACGACGGCTACCCCACTTACCTTGCAAGAAACCCTTCTTAGGAGTAATCATCGTCTCCAGGGTTTCATAGCTAGTGTTGAACGTTGTTTGCAGTGAAGCCCGTGGCACGTCCATCATACTGGAAGTATTGTTTACTTCATTAGGCGCAATGGTGTTAGCAACGATCAACAGCCGACGATACAGACTGTTAATCTCGTCCTCAGAAGTACGACCATTCTCATCTACGTGAAGGTCTCTCAACCCAGCCGGGATAACAATGATCTTATCTGTGAGTGCTACATCACGGAATTTCTCAATCGCCTTAATACGTAGAGAACGTGCCCCTGAACGGTTATGCCTGAATTTGATATCCTTCCAGTGCTGAATAAAAAAGCTAAATCCTGTCTGACCATCCACTTCAGAAGCGGGTTCAAAGTCAGACAGTTCAGGATTCCACTTAGCATAAGCCTTACCCATGATAATGGCTGTATACAAAGCGCGAAGCTGCTTAAGCTTCTTAAACATCACGGGATGAAAAATGGGTACCTTGATGTCGATATAAGAAAAACGTTTATCACGACCAGGGTCACCAACACGACCAAAGATAACGGTCGAGAATAATCCATCTGGGTGAAAGTTTTGGGTCATCCCGTCGTAGTGGTCAAGAGCGGTGACCGGACGCAACGGCTGTAGCCTTTGTTTAGTAGGCTGTAAAATCGTTACGTTGAAGGGTAATTTACCTGTGCCCATGGGCTTCTCCCTTATTTACGCAAAAAACTATGAGTTAAAGAATGGGGGTCACTATGGCCAAGAAGACGAATGATCTCGACGATTGGGATCTCGGTACAGACGATGACTTTGGTTGGGACGACGATATGCCGGGTTCCACCCCAGTCAATGATGACCGGAGTGTTATAATAAAAACTGGTTCTGCTGCTATGGACGGTGTTCGTCAAGAGCTTACAGATCCGGGTAATATCAGAAAGTACATCACACAATCTTTACCAAAGCAATATGGCGAAGTCTTAGATTCCTTCGACGAAGCATCGTATCAGGCTGGCAGTCTATATAATAAAGCCACCCGCACTATCAAGCCACAAATACGTGAAACTAAGCGTGCCTTGCGGGCTATTATGCCCCGGTATGGTGCTTTGTTACCGGAGACAATCCGTAAGAAAGTAGATGGGTTATTGGCTGATGAGGATAGCCAATTCAAACAAGGTGTTGAGACTGGACCTGAAGCTGAGATGAAAGCCGAGATGGCTAAAATCTTTTCTATTCAGTCTGAACAAACTGCTCTTGAGAATGAAACCAAGCGTGGTGAAGACCGTATCCGTGATATGAAGTCACAGGAGCGTTTTGATAGCATCTTCTCTGTTGTCGAAGCAATCCAAAAAGACATTAATCATACCACGGCTTACCAAGACCAAGTAACGTCCAAATACCAACAGAAGTCTTTGGAACTTCAATTCAGACAGTTCTTTGTTACAAGGGATTTGTTTGAAGTATCTAAAGCACAAGCCGCTGATAGTAAATCCTCGCTGGAAGCCATTGTTAAGAACACAGCAATGCCAGAGTTTGTTAAGCTGACTACACACGAAGCAGCTAAGCAGATGATGCGGGATAAGCTTATCGGTAAGGTTTCTGATACAGCTGGTAGTTTCCTTCGCAATTATGCCTCTCGTGTAGCCAAGCAAGTTGGTGTTAAGCTAGGTGAAATCGCAGACGGTGTAAAGTCTGGGCTGGAGATGACTGAGCAAGTTGCTCAGATGGCGGAGATGGATGCTGAACTCTCAGGTCTCAAGGACACTGAATTTTCAGTAAACGATCTGTTCAACACTCTGGCTAAGTTTGGTGGGCAACAAGTCGCTGCTTACTACACCAACAAGATCACTGGTAAAGCCCGTGAAAAGTTAACGCAGAATGCCAAAGTCAAAAACATTGGTTATGGTGCTACCAACATTATTTCTACGTTGGCTGAGAAGTTAAACCGCTTCACTAACGAAGGGGTTGACTATGATGATAAACATTACTGGCTTAAGGAACTAGGTCGGGCTTTCTTACCTGGCCACACCGGGCATAAGATCAACGTTGATCCAGATACACTGGAAAGGTCACGTGAACCTGCGGTATTTGACAACCAGACACGTCTGAGTATTGTCGAGATTATCCCAGGTTGGCTGGGAAAGATCTTCCAGAGTATTGAGAAGGTACGCACCGGACGTGACGATGTAGATGAACAGGTCTATAACTACGATCGTCACTTGTTCCAAAATAAGAAGGAGCTTCAGTCAGAGATCAGTGAAAAGATCTTTGGGGATAGTGAAAGTAAGTCTAGAGCGCAACAGATCTATGACTTTGTTAACAAAACGTTAGACCCTGATCAACAGATGACCCAAGGCGCACGCAAAGCCTTGGTCGAACAACTTATGCGCGACGCCTATCGTGCAGAGGGGTATTCACCTAACTCTATCATTAATGGAAAGGGTTTGAATTCCAAGATTGCTCCCGAAGTAAAGGTAGAGATCAAGGATTTCTTTAAGAACCTTTATAACGTTGATGAGAGTGGTAAAGTAGGGCTTGATCAACAAGAGGTCCTTAGTAAGCACCTTAAGGAGTTCTCCAGCTATACCAAAGGCACTGCTGAGTTAAATTCTAAGGTTAACCTTTGGGCTAACGCCGGATACCGTGAACAGTTGCGCGGTTTGGGTATTCTGAATAACCAGGGTGGTTATGATTACGCTGATTCCGATTACGGTAACAAACGTATTCTGGAAGACGTTAATGCTTTGTGTGGTGAAGCAGCTAAGGTTTTGGAGCAAGTCACCGAGGCCAATAAAGAAGCCGAGTCACAACAGGAAAACAAAAGCGATAGTCTGGTAACTCGGATAGTTAATAAGCTCAGTGATCGTTTGTCAGGTCCACGGGGCGGTATGGGTCAAGGTGGTTTTATAGGTGCTCGTAATGGCCCATTAGGACAACAAAACCGTAACAATACCCAACTGCCTCCACCGCCGACTCACTCCTACGACTCACAACAAGTGTCCACTAATGCTTCTGAGCGGATTGTCCAAGCTATTGAAAAATATGGTCAAGGCACTATTGACGCTGTGACAGTAACTGATGTGCACGAAAGTGTAGCCGATACTAACTCAATTCTGCGGTCACTGGTAAAACTTCTGGATAAGAAAATTCTGGAAGCTGAACCAGACCCTAAGAAAAAGGGTAAAGGTTGGTTCCGATCAGGACTAGGTTCTATTTGGTCAGGACTGGGTAAATACACAGGCGGTGTACTTGGTGGCACTGGTTCCATGATCGGTGGCGCTGGTCGAATGGTCGGCGGGATAATGACGGGTATTGGAAACCTGTTATCTGGTGAGTCCCCAGTCGATCTTTGTTTACCAGGTGAAAAAGAACCTCGTATGAAAGCAATCAAGATGAAACTGGGTCACTATGTTGATGCGGCTGATCCACGCCGTGTTATCAGAAAGCTCAGCGATATCCGGGGTGGTGTAATCGATATCACTCTCCAAGAAAAGAGTTTGGTATTGACAGATGAAGAGTTCCGTAATGCTAAGCAGTTCTTTACCAGTAGTGGTAAAAGCATTGCTAAAACATTACTGGGTCTCCCTGGTCGCCTGATCCGTGGTTATGGCGGTATGGTGGGCAACTTAGCCATGATGCCTATACACGCGGCTAACTGGGCGCTCAATCAAGTCAAACAAGCTTTGGTTGGCCCAGTAGACGTTTGGGTCAAAGGTGAAAATGCTCCACGGTGTTTGGCTATCTTGTTTAAAGCAGGTCGCTATGTTTCTGGTCGTACTTTGAAACCTCTTAAGTCACACCGTGACTTTGATGGTCCAGTGCTGGATGCTAAGGACAATTTTAAGGTAGTAATACCTGAAGAGGATATGGCCAATATCTGTGCTGACCGGATGGGTACACCGTTACCTGATCTGGTAGGCAAGGTAAAGAAACTGATAAGTGGTGCCGCTAGTTTAGCCTTTGCCCCAGTCAAGATCATGGGTAAGTTAGCCATGGGTGGTTTCAATCGCTTAGGTGGTTGGATTGACCGTAAGCTGACAGATGAACCAGAACTGGAAGAAGCAGAACAGGGTAGCAATGCTGTTAAGTATCTGGCTAAGATCTATAGCCTCCTTAAGAAGAAACTTAAGGGCGGTGGTTGGGGTGAGCAGGGCGAAAGCAC
>JBLIZM010000041.1:0-2485 GCA_048859855.1 Trichlorobacter sp. | reverse complement strand
GGTGCTGCTCGACCTCGGCCTCAACCGGTCCAGCCGTCAAGTAACCATTCGTGAAGCACTCTACTGGAGTCTACTCTGGGTCGGTCTTGCCTTAGCTTTCAATACCGGTATCTACTTCACCATGGGGAAACAGCCTGCCCTGGAGTTTTTTGCTGGATACCTCATCGAGAAATCACTCTCCGTGGACAATCTCTTTGTTTTCATCATGATCTTCTCAACATTCGGTGTTAAAGGGGAACTGCAAACGCGCGTTTTGAAGTGGGGGATTCTTGGGGCCTTGGTCATGCGGGTAGCATTTATTTACCTTGGCACCGAGATGTTGGAGCGTTTCCAGGGGGCTTTCTACTTCTTTGGTGCTCTATTACTCTATACCGCTTGGAAAATGGCTTTTAGTGATGAAGAGGCACTCCAGCCGGAAGACAACCCGTTAGTTAAGCTTTCACGCCGTTTTCTCACCATGACGAAACGGATTCGAGGGGACTGGTTTTTCACGAAAAAACGGGGGCTCCTCATTGCCAGCCCGTTATTCATGGTTCTTTTGGTGGTGGAGAGTAGTGATCTGATGTTCGCCATGGACTCCATCCCGGCGGTTTTCGCCATCACGTTGGATCCTTTTATTGTGCTGACTTCAAACATCTTCGCTATTATGGGATTACGGGCGCTCTAGTTTCTACTGGCAGGGGTCATGGGGATGTTTGTGTATCTGAAGTTTGGGATATCGTTTATCCTGGCTTTTGTCGGGATAAAGATGGTGCTGGTCATGCAGGGAGTCCACATACCAATCGGTTGGTCTCTGTCAGTCATCGTGACAACATTACTCGTGGCGATCGTCTGTTCTGTGCGGGCTAGTGAGGCTGCCGAAACGGAATAACCCTTCTAGCAGCCACCTCTTACTGTTGGGCATCCCCGCCACTCCAAACGTCAAGCCACTGCTGCTGCGGTGTACGACTATCGCCAAATTGGACAATCACCCCATCTGCCCGCTGATAGCTGCAGGACCAGCCGGGAACGGTTGCCTTAGGAAAGGTTGGGTAGTCGTGGGGATGGTCAATCGGCCAATACGGCTCCGAATAGGCACTCCAATCTTTGGGCGGGACACAGCGGGCATCACCGCGATAGTCACCATCTGCCCATGCTAGCTGAGCACAGGCGATACTAAGCACGCTGATATAGAGTAGTTTTTTCATAGCCCCTCCCTACTGAAATCCCAGTACCATCGTCCGGGTACGCGGACCGTCAAACTCACAGAAATATACCCCCTGCCACGTACCAAGAACCAACGTACCATTCACCACGAGTAGTTGTAACGAGCAGCCGACCAAGCTTGAGAGAATATGCGCCGGCGTATTCCCTTCTGCGTGACGAAACGTAGGAACGTTAGGAACCAGCTGGTCCCAAAATCCGGTCATATCACGGGCAACATCCGGATCTGCATTTTCATTAACAGTGACTGCTGCGGTGGTATGCGGGACAAAAATGGTTAGCACCCCATCACACCACCCCCGCTGCTGGATTGCCTGCACGACTAATGCAGTTACCGGCTGTAATTGATGACGGCCGGTTGTCTTAAGTGGTATGGTGATCGTCTCCATCGCTACTCGCTAGACCAGCGTAATCCATCCCTGCTGGTCGGGGCAGCTCCCGGTTTGAATACCGGTCAGGGTGTCATACAGCTGCTGGGTGATACGACCGACACCACCATTACCGATATTCAGCTCAAGATCTTGATACCGCAATGAACCGACCGGTGTAATAACGGCCGCAGTACCACTGCCAAACGCCTCCGTAACCAGACCGGCTTTAATGTCGGCAAGCAGCTCATGTACATCAATCAGGCGCTCTTCAATGGTCAGCCCCATGGATTGTGCCAGTGTCAGAACTGAATCACGGGTAATACCGGCTAGGATCGAGCCGGTAAGTGATGAAGTAACAATGGTCGAACCGTAGGCAAAGAACATATTCATAGCGCCGACTTCCTCAATGTAGCGTTGTTGACGCCCATCAAGCCACAGCACCTGATCATACCCCTTCTTCTTTGCCTCAAGGCCAGCCTTTAAGGATGAGGCATAATTACCACCGGTTTTCGCCTCACCGGTACCACCGGGAACAGCACGAACATAATAGTCTTCAACCAAAATCTTAACCGGATTGAAACCTGCTGCATAATACGGACCGACCGGGCACATAATGACATAGAAATAATAGTGATCAGATGGCTTGACCCCAAGAATCGGCTCAACAGCGATCATCGTTGGGCGAATATACAGTGAGGTACCAGCACTAGCAGGAACCCAGTCCTGCTCAAGCGCAACAAGCTTTTTAATTCCTTCGACAAACAGTTCTTCAGGGACTGCCGGCATGCACATCCGCTCAGCAGACTGGTTGAAACGCTGGGCATTACGCTCCGGCCGGAACAATGCGATACGGCCATCAGCCCAGCGATAGGCTTTAAGCCCCTCAAAAATTTCTTGAGCATAATGGAAGA
>JBLIZM010000040.1:0-2933 GCA_048859855.1 Trichlorobacter sp. | reverse complement strand
ATAATCGCCGTAATCTCTTTTGCCGCACCAGCACTACGTTCAGCAAGATTTTTAACCTCTTCTGCGACAACGGCAAATCCTAAACCATGTTCTCCAGCACGCGCAGCTTCAACAGCGGCATTGAGCGCTAAAAGGTTGGTTTGCTCAGCAACATCGTCAATAACCGATAAGATGGTGCCGATATCCTGGGCCCGCTGGGACAGGTTGGTGACCAGCTCGGCGGTGTCCTGGGATGCCCGTCTGATCTCCTGCATGCCGGAGATGGTTTCCTGCACAGCGGAGAGGCCATGGGCGGCATCGCTCTTGACCGTTTCGGTAATCAAGGCGGTGTCCATGGCGTTTCTCTCAACCTGCCGGATGGTGGCATCCATTTCGGTAATGGCTGATGCGGTACTGGTTGAGGCATCCACCAGATTGCTGATGGTGTTGCTGACCTCGCTGATCGAGTTGGCCATCTGAAGAATTGATGCGCTCACCTCATCAACCGAAAGTCCAAGCTTGTCGCTGTTCTGCGCCACTTCCTCGATGCTGGCGGTTATCTGCATGATCGAGATGGCTGTCCCGCTGGCCGAACCGGACAACTGTTCAACCCCGCGGTTGATCCCGTCAACGGACTGGTTCATCAGTGACGCGGTTCGGGTTGCTTCCTGAACCACCTCTTCCTGCAGACGGGTGGCGCCAACCACCTGTCGGGCAGCCTGTTCGATGTTCCGGTCAATACTGGTCAGCTCCCCGGTTGAACCGGTTAAGCGGACAGCCAGGGAACGGAGGTTCCCGGCCATGGTGTTCATCGCTACAGCCAGATCTCCGAGCTCACCGCAGTGAGGGATGGAGAGGGGGCTGGTCAGGTCACCGTCAGCAACTTTGCGGGCAAAGGAGACGCAGCGTTTGATCGGGTTAGTGACCGACTCACTGATGATAAAGGCAAACAGGCCGATCAGGCCGATCAGCAGCAGGGTAACCCCAACAGTGAGAACCGTCTTAGTGCGGATCGTCTGGGCAACATCCTGCTCGGTTTTGTATACGTCACGGCGCAGCGAGTCGACCATGAATGCGATGGTGGAGCTAAAGGAGCTGAACCGCTGCCGCTGTGTTCCCTGGAGTAGGGCCTGGGCCCGACCTAAATCACCACGCTGGACTGCGGGGATGATTTCTTCCAGCAAGGTCTGGCGGTAGTCATTCCAGATCGCCTCGGCCTTTATGATCGCTTCACGCTTTTCCTTGGAGCTGATCAGTCGCTGGACGTCTGAATATTTGAAATCAATATCGTCGCTATGGTCCTTGATTTTTGCCAGGAGAGCCTGGCCTTCGGTCTGTCCGCGAACCGCGATAAAGTTCAATACTTCGCTGTTGAGCTGATAGATGTCCGACTTTAAGAGTGCGATCTTTTCAAGGGCGTCTTTACTGTTGCGGATGCTCATATACTGGGCGCCATTAATCCTGACGGTATCAAGGAGCAGCGCACCCAGGACAATAACGGTCACGAGGGCGATACAGGCTGATACCGACAGCAGAAACATCCGTGTCCTGAGTCGCAGACTCAGAAAGGTTGTACGCATAAGACTTCCGTCCATGCAGTCAGTTCCTTTGGCGCGGTAAAAATGGCTGAAAATCTTGAAAAGTATACCAGAGCAGGCTTGCGAAGAGCAAGCTGAAATGGCCGAATTACGGGGTTAACAGTTCGAACAACCCTTTCAGGATTGTTTTGGGGCGGTAGCGCTCCGGTAACGGGAACAGCCCCTTGCGGTTAAGCGGGACGCTTTTCTCACCGAAGGGTGTTTGAAATTACAGACTTGCAGTCAGAGTATAGGGAATTTTATCCGGGTCTGGTAACCGTTTGATAACGCTGAGCAGCTGACCATGTTCGACTCTGATCGGAATCCGGACAATGGTCTCCTCGTTGGCCGGGAAGATGATGGTACGTCGTTCACCACCGGAGCCAAACGGCAGATCGAGAATCGTGAGGGTGTAGGAATAGCCGGTGATGGTCAGATCATGGCTGTTGGGGTTTTTAACATTGAGCATCAGATCGATATCCATGCCGGCAGTATCGATTGAGACCGGTGCGAATTTATTGAAGGTGACGACCGGAGGCGACACCAGGGAACAGCCGGTGATCAGAAGCAGCAGTACCGCAATCAGTGCGGTACTGCTGTATCGTTTCAGATGGTGAAGCCTCATTTCAAGTGCGCCGCTAGAATAGTGTGAGTTTCCTTGATCTTTTTCAGGTAGGCGTCAGCCTGGCGCCCGGTTCCGCAGTAAAGCCGCTTGGCCTGTTCCAGATCGCCATCCGCCCGGTCGAGCTTCTGGGCCAGGGTTTTGACCGCTGCTTCAGCGCACTTTTCGTCATCACGCATCTCGTCGGGGGTATAGCCGTGATGGCGCGCCATGACCGGCATCAGTTGCCAGACCCCTAATGCTCCCATTTGGGAGGTCGCTTTGGAGGAGAGGCGATGACCACCGGTTTCAACCAGGGCAATTTCTGCCAGATCAAAGGGTGAAAACGGGGTGCCGAGGGTTTTCAGGTAGCACAGGGCCGCCAGGTTTCTGGCACGGGGGGCTGAGGTCTTTTTCCGGAATTCCAGCTCGATCGGGCGTACCTGTGCCTTACGCTCTTCAAGCGAAACCCCTTTCTCCATAACCGTACGGATTTCTTTCTCCAGGGAGGACTCCCAGAGCGGACTGCCGATCTGCTGCGGCTCGGGCATGGTTGCTGCCTGGGAATTAGTACATCCCGGAAGAAATACCAGTGGGCCCCAAATCAGGAGTAACCCTGCAGTGGTCATGAGAATCTGTCGAACAATGGTAGTAATAGGCATAATAGATTGAGTAGGGAGACTGGACGGTGTGGTGCAGGACAGGCACTTCCGTGTTCAGCGTTGGTGGTTGGTCGGTCTGTCCGGCAATTCCTTTCTGTGGGTGCATCGAATATG
>JBLIZM010000039.1:0-7904 GCA_048859855.1 Trichlorobacter sp. | reverse complement strand
GGATTAGTCCGTTCAGGCGGGCAAGGGAAAAGTCCAAGGCGACAGTAGCGTCCGGACCAATGTAGCGTTCAACCGAGGAGTGGGAAATGTCGCGCTCATGCCAGAGTGCCACGTTTTCAAGGGCAGGGATACACATGCCGCGGATGTAGCGGGCTTGACCGGTCAGGTTCTCTGACAGAATCGGGTTCCGCTTGTGGGGCATCGCGGAGGAACCTTTTTGGCCTTTGGTAAATTGCTCTTCGGCTTCCAGAACCTCGGTGCGCTGCAGGTGACGGACTTCAATGGCAATTCGCTCCATGGAGGAGGCGATAATGGCGAATACGCAGAAAACTTCCGCATGACGGTCGCGGGGAATGACCTGTGTTGATACCGGTTCAGGTAGGAGTCCCATCTGACGGCAGACATATTCTTCAACATACGGGTCGATATTTGCAAAGGTTCCAACGGCACCGGAGATGGCACCGGTCGCGATATTGGCACGGGCTGCAGCGAGTCGGGTACGGTTACGATCCATTTCGGCATACCAGCCGGCAAGTTTTAAACCAAAGGTGACCGGCTCTGCATGGATGCCATGGGAACGTCCCATGCAGACGGTGTCTTTATGCTCATAGGCACGGAGCTTGATGGAGTCGAGAATCTGGTCAAGGTCAACCAGCAATGCATCGCAGGCTTGAACCAGCTGAACAGACAGGCAGGTGTCCAAGACATCCGAAGAGGTCATCCCCTGGTGGATGAAGCGGGCTTGCGGGCCAACGTATTCAGCTACGGAGGTCAAGAAGGCGATGACATCATGCTTGACCTCTGCCTCAATGGCATCAATCCGGGCGATATCGAAATTCCCCTTTTCACGGATAACTGGTATCGCTTCCTTAGGAATAACTCCCAGTTCGGCTTGTGCTTCGCAGGCAAGGGTTTCGATTTCAAGCCAGATGCGGAAACGGTTCTCCGGTTCCCATATTTTGGCCATTTCAGGGCGGGTGTAGCGTGGGATCATGCCTTTCCTCCAGATGAATTCCTACTCGTGTAGGATCGGTTTGGTGTGTACGGATATTAAATGGAAACCAACGGGCTCGGCTGGTATTGGTTCCCGACCAGAATCTGTGGCCGGCAGCAGTGCTGCCCCGCTATGAACTGCGTTACCATGGCGTCAACCTTATCCGGATGGTTGTTTACTTCGGATAGGTGTGCCATGACCAGAAGTTCAAGACGGTCATGGGCCAACTCAAGCAACAACTCCAGCGTTTCAGTGTTGGAGAGGTGTCCATGTTTCGAGCTGATCCGTTGCTTCAATGCCCAGGGGTACGGCCCTTCGCGTAGCAATACCGGGTCGTGGTTTGACTCCAGGTTTAAAACACGCGTTCCCCGGAGCTTTTCACGGACCAAGCGGGTGACATACCCGAGGTCGGTCGCGGTTGCGGCCTTCCCCTCCCGGGATTCAATCAGGAATCCAACCGGATCAACACAGTCATGGGGGACAGGGAACGGGTCAATCAGCACATCCTTGAACGTAAAGGAGTAGCCGGACTCGAACGGTATGGTCTCCGTCTGTGAGAACAGGTGTTCCGTGACCCGATGGGTTGCGTAACTGATAATCACGGGAATCCGGTGGCGACGGGCCAGTGCGCCGGCTCCCCTGATGTGATCCGTATGCTCATGCGTGATCAAAATAGCATCGAGGTTGGCAGGGTCAATTCCCTGTGAACCCATGCGGGCAGTCAGTTCACGCATTGAGAGACCGGCGTCAATGAGAAGCTGCACGCCACCGGTTTCCAGATACAGGCAGTTCCCTTTACTACCGCTCGCTAATGAACACAGACGCATCTATTTCTTATACAGGAAACGACGAATGCAGGCAAGGGGGACGACGTGTCTTGCTCACCCCCGGGGATGGATTTCGGCGTGGAGCCGTTTGAGACGTTCCTTGGTGACGTGGGTATAAATCTGAGTCGTGGATAGATCAGCATGCCCAAGCATAATCTGGACACTACGCAGGTCAGCACCGTTGGCCAGTAGATGGGTCGCAAAGGAGTGACGTAGGGTATGGGGGGAAATCGAAGTTCGGATCCCTGACATCAGGGCTCGTTTCTTGATGATGTTCCAGAACGCCTGCCTGGTCATGGCTGCCCCGAGTCTACTGAGAAAGAGATGGGGAACCTGCGCATCGGGATCCTGACGACGTCTGACCCGATCGAGGTATTCCGTGACCGCACGGCGAGCAGCATCCCCCAGGGGAACGAGACGCTCCTTATTCCCTTTACCGATAGTTACCAGGTAGCCACCGTCGAGGTTAACCGCCCGGCGGGAGAGGCTGACCAGCTCAGAAACGCGAAGCCCGGTGGCATAGCGCAGCTCCAGCATGGCCCAGTCCCGGATATCCTCGGCACGGGTTCCCCGGGTGCCGTTCAGTAACGCCTCAACTTCCTGGGGAGAAAGGTGATTCGGTAGTTTACGGGAGGGGCGTGGGGATTCGATGGGGGTTGTCGGGTTACTGGTGCTGAGTCGCTCGGTTAATAAAAAGCGGTGGAACATCCGGATGGCGGACAGTACCCGGGCACGGCTACGAGGGGCGAGCCCTCTTTGATGCTCCTGAATCAGGAAGGTGCTGATGTCTCCAGCCAACACCTGATCTGGCTCATTACGCCCCGCCTGTTCGAGGCTGGTCAGGTAGCGCCCGAGATCAGCGGCATAGGCGCTGATGGTATTGTGTGAAAGTCCTTTCTCGGCGGCGAGCCAGGCGAGAAACAGGTCGAGGTAGCGGAACATCCTACTTAGCTCCAGTCGTCAATTGCCCAGGAGAGTGTGGTACGGATCTCCTCGAGTTTCTCGTCGGAAAAAATCTTGTGGCCAAAGATGTCACGGACGTAGAAGACGTCTGCAACCTGATCCACTTTAGTGGAAATTTTTGATACGCCGATATACAGACCCATCTGGTTGAGGCTGCTGGTGATGAGGTAGAGCAGACCAACCTTATCGTGGGCGTAAATGTCGATAACGGTATAGTCATTTGATACCTCGTTATCGATTTCAACCCGGGTCGGTAAGTGCCGTGATGACTTGGCAAAGATTAAAGAGTGCTGACGGCGCTCCATCAGATTGTCTATCTTCTCTGTTCCCTGTAGGACCGCGGAAAGGTCATTCTGAATTTTTTCCCAACGGTGCTGATCCCGAATCATGTGTCCCTGGGCAGAGTTCACCTGGAGGATATCAAGGACCTTCCCGTTTTTGGCGGTATGGATTTGTGCTCCCAGAATATTGACACTGTTGGCTGCCAACACGCCGCAGATTCGGGCGAACAGTCCATAGGTATCAATGGTGCAGATAATCAGACGGGAAAAGCCGAGCTCCGGTTCGTGTTCAACAGCGATGACCAGATTCTGCTCATTAAGAGATACCAGTAAGCGTAGGTGCTTTGCGATGGTTTCGGGGGGCGTCGACAGGAGGTAGCGATTCGGAAGCTTCTTGAGCTCCTGCTTGGCAATCTCCTCCGGGATGTCATGTTCGACCATTAGTCGCACTTTACGCCGAACGCTGCGTGCCCGTTCGGAATGTCCTTCAAGGGCAAACCCACCACGTTCAAGGATGCTGTAGGTCTTGTCATATAGTTCATCAAACAGCATCGCCTTCCAGGTGGTCCAGACGTCCGACCCAACGGCCCGGACATCGGCAACGGTCAACAGATAGAGCATCTTGAGGTTTTCGCTCGTCTCCATCTGGTTGGCAAAATTGATAATCATCGGTTCATCAGAGAGGTCGCGTCGCTGGGAGATATGCGCAAAGACCAGATGCTGGCGTACTAAGAATTCCAGGCGTTGACTGTCTTCCTTGGTTAAGCCGAGTCTGCGGGCGATGGTCGGTATCATCGCCGCACCCTTTTCAGCATGACCACCACCAAGTCCCTTACCGATATCGTGGAACATGACCGAAAGGATCAATAACTCTCTCTTGCCGATCTGCTGGGCTATTTTGCAGGGGAGTGGCAGTTCCTTGGCTAGTTCGCCAGATAGAATTTTTTCGATCTGTTCAACGGCGAAGAGCGTATGAATGTCAACGGTATAAATATGGTACATGTCATGCTGTACCTTGCAGTAGATCTGCTCAAACTCCGGAATGAAACGGTTAAGCAGCTCGAGGTGGTGCATGAGCCGCAGGGTTTCGGTCATCCCTTTGTTAGAGCGCAAAATTGCCATAAAGGAGGCGTTGACCTCCTTGTTACGACGGAAACTATCGTCCACTAAATGCAGGGAGCGCCTGACGAGGGCCTTGACCGCTAACCCGAGTTTTACATCCTGTTTTTGAGCCAGCTCAAATAGTCTCATCAAAACTGCCGGGTTTTGGTCAACAACGGATTCATCCGGGATTATTAATTCACCTTTGAGAACAAAGCAGCCATCGCCAACCGGGCGTCTGACAAAGTAGCCAAGGATACTGGACGCCCCCTCATCCTGGCGCTGGGTCCTGGCGCATAGACTCGATACCAGATGCTCGACCCGGGCAGCCCGGCGGTAGTAATCCCGCATGAACTCTTCAACTCCGAGACCGTTATCAGAATCCTGGTAGCCCATAAATGTTGCCAGATGACGTTGGATGTCGAAGGTCAACTGATCAGTATGACGCTTGGTAAAGAAATGTAATTCATTGCGAATACGCCAGAGATGGTCCAGGGCTTCCTGGTAGATCTCGAGCTCCGACTCGCTCATGATCCCCTTTTGAACCAGCTCGCTTGGAGCATCTATCTTGAACTTGACTTTGGTGACCCACAGAGCCGTCTGTAGATCCCGCAACCCTCCTTCTCCTTCTTTAATGTTCGGTTCCAAGAGGTAGATTGATGAACCAAATTTAGTACGCCTCCGGCGTATCTCATCAATTTTCTCTTTAACGAACTTGTCACTGGAGCGGGGGAGTACATCCTTAAACATGCTTTTGTGGAGCGTATCAAATAACAGGCGAGGGCCGACCAGATAGCGGCAGTCCAATAGAGCTGTCTTGACCGTGGTGTCCTGTTGCGCCATTGAAACACAGTCTGCCGGTGTTCTGACCGAAGAGCCGACTTCGAGGCGCAGGTCCCAGAGTAGGTAGAGGAACTTTTGTGTTATCTCTTCGATGACGGTTGCTTGGATAGAACCATCATGCAGGAACATGACATCAACATCAGACTTCGGGTTAAGCTCTCCCCGACCGTATCCCCCCAGTGATACCAGCGCCAAGTGCTCGGTCAGGACACACCCCTGTGCAACCGGATCGGCAGCGATAGCATCGTAGAGAGCCGCAAGCATGGCATCCATGGTTGCGGCCAGAGCATGAACGACTGTTGAACCGGAAGCTCCGGCAGTATGGGCTGCTTGAATCTGGGCGTGGTTATGGTCTAGGTGGTTTCGACAGAGTTCTAGAATTGCTGCTCGCCGCTCCTCAAACGGAGCTGGCTGTAGTGGGAGATTTAGGGATGTCGGTATACCGTCAAGCATAGGATGTGTCCTTGTAGCGGTCAGGCATTGTTGAGCCAGTCATGGATGAATTGGGGGTGATCGGTACTGTGCAGGTGTCCCTTGCGGCGCCCCACAGATGACCATCGCTATAGATTTTCCTTTGTATCCCCAATGGTTACTGCTTGTCAACCGCAGAGGGAATCAGACGTCCCCATGACACCATGTTGTACAATACGAGTCACCATTTTGTAATATACATGGGATACGGTGACACGCAGGTATATACTATACGAGGGTAGGGGTGAGTGATATGAATATGGATGGGTTTCGAAGTTGGTATTGTTTGTGGTGTGATAGTGAAAACAAATCTGAGGAGACGGAAGTAATGCAAGGGGAGGCTGTCTGTGGTGCCTGTCACTGTCGTAAGGAGTACGGTGGGTCTGCTGAAGAGTAGGTGAGTAACACCATAGGAAAGACCTTCCTCCCTTTCTTTTTCGGGCTTGGTCTGTTATTCTTATAGTATGGGTGAGAAACTGATATGTGCAAATAAACGTGCCTTTCATGAATACCATGTCGAGGAGCGCTTCGAGGCAGGTATGGTTTTGGTCGGCACGGAGGTGAAATCGCTGCGGGCTGGTAAGGCTAATCTTGGTGATGCGTTTGTGTTGGTTCGAGATGGTGAGGCATGGCTCCATAACCTGCATATCGCGCCCTATGCATTTGGTAATCGAGAAAACCATGATCCAGAACGTCAGTGAAAACTTCTCCTCCATAAGCGTGAAATTGCGAAAATCTTTGCAAAGACCCGTCAGGAGGGGTATACGGCGATACCACTACGACTTTATTTTAAGTATGGAAAAGTGAAAGTGGAAATAGGTCTTGCGAAGGGGAAAAAATTGCATGACAAACGAGAAGATCTAAAAATAAAAGATCTAAAGCGAGAACATGCAAAGGACTTTAAAATCAGAGCACGATGATATATACTTATTAGAGAGAGCAGTTCTTTGAAAATTGGGGGTGTCATGGTTTCGACGGGGGAATGAACTCCTGGGTTGCACCGGGTCGGGGCAGGTGGCCGACCTTAATAAACCTGCACGGCAATATCTGCCGACAATTATTCAAACCAACCTGTAGCACTCGCTGCTTAACAGGCGTTTCCGACTGAGATGTCGGTGGTAGGAAGGAAACGTCATTTACTACCGAATTGGAGACTACTCGCCCGCAGTAGTTTCTGAAATCCTAGGGCTCGATTATACGCTGGGTGTCCATTGCCCGGTTGATAGTTTAAATTCAATCAGTGGACTAACGGTGTAGTAGCTCATGATGTAGGTCTTTCGGACGCGGGTTCGACTCCCGCCACCTCCACCATTTAAATTTACAAACGCCCTTTATGGGTGTTTTTTTATGCCTGAAAAAAGCGTGTTTCTGCGCTGTTTCGCCTGTGCGTGTGAGCACGGTTAGAAAAAACAACAGGGCAAAATTCTCTCTCAAACCCCTCATTCTCTCACCGCTCTGAGCACCTTTGCGATTTTCCGTACTCACCTTAACACCTTGATTTACAATCATTTTCAAAAATGATGGTTGGCATTCTATGAATGGTATCTTTTTTACTGGTTTTCTAACTTTTCAAATTTCTTTCATCTGCCTTCGTCATTTCATCATCCGACTTTGTACCGGCCTGAGAACAACAACAAATATGGAGTTCTCACATGCGATTAAGTACAAAACTGCCCGATGAAATGAGCGCGAATGAGCGTTTAAAAGAAATAGCATCTATTCTGGCTAAGGCCGTATCCAGAGATGATCAGGATGATGTCAACATATTGAAAAACCTTGATAATAAGAGAGGTTTGACTGGACTTCCCGTCTCTTCGAAGCATTCATGCTCTAACAACAAAAAATTCTCAAAACAACAAGGGAAATGAAGGAGTTATTCAAAAGAAATTCAGGCAGCGCTGGGAGCTTTCTTGAAGGAGCGGAATTGGTTCACGCATAGGATTGTAGATGATGTTTACAGTCCAGCCGAATGGGATGCATTGTTTGTGCGGATTAAGTCTATCGCAAACGAAGCTCACAGAATTCAACGTGCTATTGAAGATGATTTGATATGTTACTCTGAAAATAACGGCTTAGATATGTCGAGTGTCCGCACGGCTATAAAGCAATGGGAGTCAAAATCAGGTCAGGTGCACTCCTAATCATTTAGAGTATTCGTTTCGGTGTAACGCATACACAAAATCAGATACATAGATACATGAGAAATTGCCGCGAACATTTTTGTTATTTTTAGCCATTGTTTTGAATTTCAAAAATGTTGTATGATTACTGTGTGTTAAGAAGTATTTGAAAAGTTAGTAAACGGGATTCGAATACACCCAATTTTCAAAATTAACTATTTTGTTCGCGCGAATATTTCCCTTATAAAACAATAGCTTAGAATTCAAAAACCAATCTAATTTATATCATAATATAACTTTAACG
>JBLIZM010000038.1:0-2146 GCA_048859855.1 Trichlorobacter sp. | reverse complement strand
AAGAAGAACGGCCGCGATCAGGTGGCCGAATGATGCAAGTATCGAAAAACTGAAGAAAGACGCAACAGTTGTGCGGATTGTGCGAGTACTGTGCGAGTAATACGGTTTGAAGGACCGAGAATCTCGGCCTGTCTGCGCCGTCGCACGGCGCACACGTCGCACAGTGACTTTTTTGTTGTTTGCAATCGTAGTTATTTTTTTGTTACATAATACGTAACTTTTTGCGAAGTCAAAAAAACAGGTGTGCGTGCTGTGCGAGCTGTGCGGCGTCTCTATAACCGAGTTTTCAGGCATTATAGAGACGCCGCTGTAGTCTTTGACGCACACGGCGCACAGAATTTATAAGCTAAGACTTGAGCTGTCACTTTTTGACACCTCATCCCAACGCGCAGGAATAAAAGCAATTCCACGCTTATTCTTTCCCCCAATACTATGTGTCTCCCTCACCTTCCCTGATGCATCACAAACTACCCAGCCTTTAGCTTTTAATATTCCCAACAGAGATTTGCGGTTCACGCCCCTTGCTATTTCATCAACTCTAGGAGTCAGCATAATAAACAGCTCTTCCCCACCATCTTTTATGCGGTAGCCCCACATGTTAGGTTGACTTAAATTGTTATCCACGAGACTTGCATGCCGATCCCATCGTACATACTGAGACTGATTGAGAGCAAAATGATCCTGAATGCGTTTAAGCACCTTGGCCATTTCCAAGTCGCCAGAACCACCACGTTGCTCCAACCAAATCTTGAACCATCGCTGGGCGGATGCATAGGCTTCTCCTTTACTAAAGGGAAGGATGCCCCACTCAATTGCTGCTTCACCTGCACTAGCAATGAGTCCAAACTTACGGGCGACCCGCCTAACTTGCCCAGAAGCATCAGAGGATACGTTTAACGAAACGAATTCATCTATTTTTTTAAGCAAGCTCTCTTGGTTCTGCTCACTTCCTTCACAATACTTGGCTATAAATGCTCTTAAAGCCGTTCCGTAACTATTACTACACACATCTGCAAGGGCGACACTTAATGATGCCGGATCAGCATGCTCATGCAGATTAGCAAACATGTTCTCACCTGTGCCTCCGTCGATTGGCAAATCAATAATTCTCACTGCCTGTCCTGCCATGGCGCGCTGCTTGCCTGACTCTTCAATTTTGTCATTGATTGTAAGCTCACCCGTGGAAAGAAAATTTAATCTCCAGGTCAATGCATTACGTAGCGAGGCATCAGCACGCATACGAGATCTTCCTTGACCGTTGGGAAGCATATAAGCCACTTGACTGACAACTTCTGCCGTTGCCTGACCGACCTCATCAAGAACCAACAGGTTGTCATTATGCATGGCCGCCGTGTGTTCAAGAGCATTGTGAGTACTACGCCACTGGCGCAAATACCCACGATTTCCACCTCCACCGCACACGCTGCCTGCAACAAGAGCTAGCGTTGTTTTACCGGTCGACGATGCCCCATAGATATGCAGCCCCCCACCTTCCATGTCACATGGACGAAGGAGCGGTCCCGTCAAGGCATAACTGGTTGCTAACACTAACAAAGAATTGCCCGCGCATAGCTTACCTATGCGCTCCTGCCATAATTGTAGATCCCCACTAATGTTGTGCAGAGTATCTGTGGTTTCAGCGAGATAGATTTTTTCGGATAAAGATGCTCCGAACTGCTCGTCTGGCAAAACGTATGTGGCCTCATGCCAGCCGACCTTGTCTAGCTGTAGATATATGGTATCCTCTGGGGCACCGTATTGGATGTACTCCATAAGAAGACTATTCGCCTTGGGGTACATGGCAATTTCGAGCCCATGGTCAGATAAAATGGAGCGGACTAATTCACCACGTCCCGTGCAGTCTCTCATGTTAATCGGCAACTGCTTTCTTTGCCCGTCAGGAGCCGTAAATTCGACAAGCCTTGCCCACCCAACACCGCTAGAATTTCTCATCTCTCCCAGTATCTTGAGCGGGCTACAAATATATATACCATCATTTTCTTGGCCATCATTTGGCGTATAGAACACGCCGGTATCTCTAAGCTGAAATGATGTTGCAACAATTTCGCGGTTGGCTTTGTTTTTGAAAAACATATCCCCAGGAGAGCGAACATTGCATTTCATATTGCACTGATACACTTCCTTA
>JBLIZM010000037.1:0-8089 GCA_048859855.1 Trichlorobacter sp. | reverse complement strand
GCCGGCATACAGCACCGCAAGCCCTTCAAGATGACAGACGCAGGCAGCCATCAAAAGGCCAACCGCATGCTGCTCGCCGGGCATGGTTGCCATCAATATCTTACCAACCTGCACCGATTGTTGTTCTTCCCGCAGGAGTTGTTTGAGCAGTAATCCAACCTGTTCGCTGTAGCAATGTTCCTCAAGCACACCGATTTGTCCCGCAAACCACGCTTCACCAACCGCATGGTTGAGTGGCGCGACCAGATCACGCACAAAACGGTAGGCACCATGCTGCTGACGGAGTCGGGAAAGCTCTCCATAGAGCTGATTAGAGTCAAGGCTGCGAATAACCTCTAAAAGCCGGGTGGTTTCGTCCGAATACGGATTCGTACGCTCCGGCAGGAGCGCCATCAACTCCGATAAAGATAAGGTTGCAATCCGTCCGATGCGATGCCCGGCATCCAATAGACGGGTAATCAGCGCAAGCTGTTCAACCGTCGAGCGGTCATAGACCCGCTCCCCTTTGCTGTTACGGGACGGCGCAGGGAATCCATACCGTTTTTCCCAAATACGTAAGGTATCGCGTAAAATTCCGCTCGCATGCTCCAGCTCCTGAATGGTCAACTTACCCATAGGATCCCCCGGTGATGCCACTGCGGTATCCCTGATACCGCTCAAGGAAGGCGCACCACTCACACTCCGGCTTACCACACCCCGGACTAAAGTCATGGGCCATGACCCGCTGATAGACATAGACAATCTGGTCCATCACCAGACGGACCTCCTCAGGAGTAACCGCCACTTCCCGGCTACTGAAGCGGCCACTAACCCGGTCAGGTTCTACAAAGTCAAAACGAGCCTCTGACATCCGCCAGGAATGCTTCGGTGCATTTTCCACCAAAATCCGGTAGAACACTGCCTGACGCCAGTAATCGCCACCCAACGCATCGGCGTTAAACGTACCGTCCGCCAGGAGATCCGCCTGAGTCGGGCGGTCACGATCCGGCGCTTTGAGCTTTTTAGAGATGTTTTGAATCGAGCCGGTCTTAAAATCAATAACCCGGACCTCGCCACCAAGCGGCTCAACCATGTCAAGTTTACCGTTTAACGGAACCCCTTCAATCGCCACGTTCCGAATCGGAAGCTCAACCAGTGCGTCACTACGCCACCCATCCTTCTTCTCGGCATAGAACAACGGCAGAATTTCCAACCCATACTCATACCGACGACGATATTCAGTCTCCGACAACAGGTCCTGATAGCGGCGCATATACCAGACAAAGGCACTGGTAAAGGCATCAACGCTCGGGAAGAGTCGCTGAGGATGCCGCTTCATCTGCCCGAAGATCTGTTCAATGGCGTAATGAACCGCTGAACCAAACACCATCGCCGCATTCGGCGGTGTCGGTATCCGGAGCAGTGTTGTGAAATAGAAGCTGACCGGACAACGCAAATAGGCATTGACGTGACTGACACTCACCGAGTAGGACTTCAGTCGCTCATTCAGCAGATCATGGTCAATAAAGCTCTCCGGGACCGCCACCCGTGACGGCAACAGTAACTCGCAGCCGGCCGCAATTATCTGCTCATCGGTAAGCTCAATCGTCAGCTGATCACAGGTTTGCGAACTGCGCAGTTCACTGATAAACTGACTCTCCTCGACCGCGGATCCCTTCATATCAGCCACGGCATAGGAGACGGTCAGTCCCCGTTTTGCGCGGGTCAGCGCCACATAGAATAAGCGACGGGCCTCCTCCAGCTCGACTCCGGTTTCCTTCGTGAAGATGGTTGGTGGCAGGCGATAGGGTCCGCTCCGGCCGGCAGTATCCCAAACCGACTTTTGACATCCGATCAGCAGCACCTGCTCAAACTCCAGCCCTTTCGAGCCATGGGCGGTCAGGCAGACCACACCGTTCTGGTTACCGCTCATCCGCTCCACCTCAATCGGAATCTTGTCCCGGCGGTGGTCACGCAACAACTGAAGCAGCTCACTCAAGGTGAGGTGGCGCTTTTCAGCCTCCCGCCGGACCAGGGTATAGAAGCTGGTTAACAGCTCCAAATCCCACATCCGGTCGTTTGAGGAAAGCATCTGGGCGACCAGCCCCATCTCGGTCATCACCCGATGCACCAAGTCCACAACCGGTTCAGCAGCAGCACTATGTATCAGCCGCTCCAACGTCTGAAGCGCCGCAATCAGGCGATCGTCATCCCCACGACTAAAGAGCGCGGGCTGCCCCTTATCACCATGCCGGGTCTGCAAAAATACCCGCCAGGTCCGCTCAACACCGTCAACCCGGGCATGGCGGATTTCAAAGGCTACTTTTGCCAGCGCCAGGGGAGAGATACCAAACCAGGGATCATGCAGAATTTCGAACAGCAGCTGCTCGGCACTATGGGGGACTGCCAGCTCCCGCTCAAGATAGCTTAACAACCGCTCAAGCCGTAGTATCAGCGGTTCATTCAGAATATTGACCTTGCGGCGGGTCTGTACCGGAATATCCCGCTGTGCCAGAAGGGGGAGCAGGTCTTTTAATTGGGTATGGTTACGATAGATAACGGCAATGTCCTGGGGAGCAACACCACCATCAAGCAGCGCGCCGATCCGCTCAACGGTTCCAACCGCTTCATGCCAGGGGGACTGATAGCGGAGCAACTGAGGACGGTCCCCCGCCCCTTCGCTCGCAGCGGTTGCTGAAAGCAGTTGTTTATCAGGATCAAGCCGCCCTTCATTATGACGAATCAAGGAATCAGCTGCATCGAGGATTGCCTGGGTGGAGCGGTAGTTCTGGGTTAAGCTGATGGCGGTCATGCAGGAGCGATAGCGTTCAGACACCGCATGGAGGTTTTCGACACTGGCCCCCTGGAAGCGATAGATTGACTGATCGTCATCGCCAACCATGAACAGGTTGGGAGCATCCCAGTAGTCAGCCAGTTGCATCAGGATATCAAACTGGGCGCCACTGGTATCCTGCAGCTCATCAACCAACAGATAGAGGTACCGTTCCTGATAACTGGCACGCAATTCAGGAGCCTCCTCAAACGCCTGGCGACACCAGAGGATCATGTCAGCAAAATCATACAACCCCTGTTCACCAAGCAGGTTTGCATAGGTGTCAAAACAGGCGGCCGCAGCCTGTAGCTGTTCCATCTTATGCTGTTCTTCAGCCAGCTTCTTACGGTTGACATCTCCCGGCATGCAGTGGGAGCCATCCGCCTGCTTCGTCCGGCGCTTATAGATATACTCGTCCCGTGTCGGGAGGCTCTCGATATACTGTTGGACCCGCTCTGACAACCAGGCCGGACTCCACCCCTCTTTTTTCATGATGTCGAACAGGGTTAACAGACGGGAGGCTTCGTAGTAGAGGTCACCGGTACTGCGGGTCAGGGGATGTCCCTGGGGAAAGTCATCGATGATGCTGCACGCAATCCGGTAGCGGTCAAGATCAGAGGCGGCTGTCCGGTAGCGAAAACCGAAATAATCCCCCTGCTCCTGAATAACCTGGTTGCAAAAGCTGTGGAACGTGGCGATGGTAACGGCATGAGCCGTTGGCCCGATATACTCGAGCAGACGGTTGCGCATCGCCACCGTACCGGCATCAGTATAGGTCAGACAGAGGATACTGCTCGGATCCGTCTGGGTGGTGGTCAGGATATTAACAATCCGGGAGGCAAGAATCTCGGTTTTTCCGGTCCCGGGACCGGCAATAACCAGAACCGGCCCCTCAAGGGTGTCAACGGCCAGACGCTGTTCAAAATTCAGACGGTCGAACAGAGATGTGGGGTTGAAATCGGTCATACTGCCTCCTTAAGTTAACTATACACCACACCGGCGCTTCGTGCTATCATTTGCACATTCTCATCCTGAAGGGCTGTACCAATCCATGTCCCATTACCGCACTATCATTGCAGCCTGTCTCCTGATCGGCATCAGTACACAGAGCATGGCAGATACCATACCCCCCCCTGCCCCGGCAGTCATCAAGGCCACCAGCGCGCCGCCCCCCCTGTCTGTACTGGTGAGTGCCCATCAGGCACTTGAACGTACGGAATATGATCAGGCACTACGAAACGCCAATGACGCACTCCGCCAGTATCCCGGCATGCGTGATATCGCCCTGACCTACAAAGCACGGGCATTAGCGGGGCTGGGCAAGCCGCTTGACGCAGCACTGATTGCCCGTCAGGCTCAGGAGGTCACCACCGTACCGACCCGGCGCTACCGTCTGATGCAGCTGACCGGCGAACTCCAGCTTGCCGGCGGAGCCACCAAGGAGGCGTTAGCCACCTTTCTCCAAATCAGCCGCGTACAGCGTCTCGGCAGCCTGCACAGCGATGCCCTGCTCAAGGCGGCAGAATGCCAGATGAAGCTTGGTGATCTAACGGCAGCGGTCAAAACCCTTAAGAGCCTGTATCTCGAGCAACCAACCCAATCAGCTTCAGCACGGGCCCTGACATTGCTTGAGCAGATTAAAAGCAAGACTCCCGACCTGGTCCCCCCCTTTAGCCCCGAAGAGCGACTCCGCCGCGCCGATCAATTGTTGACCCTCAACAAAACCGCTGCCGCCCTTGAAACGGTTGCCCCACTCAGTGGGATTCCGTTAAGCGATGAGCAGACGGCCCGCTATGCCCTGATTCAGTCCCGAGCGCAAGTGAAAAAGCGTGAGTACCCGGTGGTTGCCGAGCGACTTCAGCTGCTGGCCAATAGCCCAAGCGTGGTTCGAGATGAGGCTCGCCTCTTGCTGGCAAAGGTTGAGTTACGGCTTAACCGGGACAGTGAAGCCCTGACCCGCCTGATGGCGATGGCAGCGGAGCGGGGGGCGGCCGTTGACCGTGCATTGCTTGATGCTGCACTGATTCATAAAACAAACCGTCGCCCGCAAGAGGCTCAGCTTCTCTTAGAGCGGCTCCTGAAAGAGTATCCTAAATCCGGACTGGCAACCCGGGCGCTTTGGGAGCTGGCCTGGTCACTCTACCAGCGCCGTCAGTTTACTGACGCCGAGCCGGCATTCACCAAACTACTCAGCTTTGGAGATGAGCGTGAACGGGCACTCTACTGGCTGATTCGCACCAAAGAACATCTACGGAGCGATCCACTCAAGCAGGTGACCCTTCTGGAACGGGAATTCCCCTTCGGGTTCTACGCCGCCTGGTACCGACAGGATCACCAAAAGGCGACCAGCTGGCAGACCGCCAGTCAACCGGCAGCCCCCCTGCCGCTGCCGGAACCGTTACAACGTCCGGCGGAACTGCTTTCAGCCGGCCTGACCGACGAGGCGGCTACCGATATTCGTGACCTGAGATCCCGCCCGCTCCTGAAAGGGGTTGCGCTCCCGCTCGCCCGCATGCAGGAGCAGCTCGGTGACTACCTCGGCGCGATAGCCACCTTCCACCAGTATCGTCCCGACAGCATTACTCCCCAGACCAGTGAACAATGGAAAATCGGCTACCCCCGCCCCTATGCGGAACAATTCAGTCAGTCAGCCAGGCAAAACCGCCTCAGTGAGGCGCTGGTCCTCTCCCTTGCCAAGCAGGAAAGTCGTTTTCGCGCCACCGTTCGTTCACATGCCGGTGCGATCGGGCTAATGCAGCTGATGCCGGCAACGGCTCGCAAGACCGCCCAGATGAAGGGGAACAGCTTCACACCGGCGCTACTAACTGATCCGGACTTCAACATCAAAATCGGCACCAAGCATTTGCGTGAGCTGATGGATTACTATCATAACAATACGGTTTTGGTACTGGCGGCCTATAATGCCGGGGCAACGGCAGTCAACCGCTGGCGCTCCCAGTTCGGCACCCTTCCCCTCGACGAGTTTGTCGAGTCAATTCCGTATCAGGAGACGAGGGACTATGTTAAGAAAATTGTCGGTTCAATACCGGTCTACCAAACGCTCTATCATATTCAGTAGCCTGCTCTACGGTATGTTCGCCCTGGCACTGCTGACAGGGTCCGCACAGGGCCAGGAACTCCCGTCCCGGGAGCCGGGGTACCAACAGCTGCTCACGAATCTGTCACACCAGACACCGCTCCAATGGGGAGAACGGGTCAGCGGTGTCAAAACACACCTGGACACGCGCCAGCAGGTGGTGGTCTTAACCCTTGATGCCTGTGGTTCCCCCAAGGGGAAAGGGTATGATCATCGGTTAATCGATTTTCTGATTGCACAGCGGATTCCGGCAACCCTCTTTATCAACAGCCGCTGGATTGAAGCCAATCCGGCTGTTTTTGCACAGCTGGCTGCCAACCCGCTGTTTGAGATCGCCAATCACGGAACCTGGCATAAGCCTGCCTCGGTAAACGGTCGCACGGTCTATGGAATTACAGGGACCAGATCACCGGCCGAGCTCCTTGACGAGATTGAGATCAACGCCCGCCTGATCACCAGCCTGACCGGCACCCGCCCACGCTATTATCGCTCCGGTACCGCCTATTATGACGAGGTGGCGGTTTCGCTGGCAACGTCACTCAAGCAGACCGTTATCGGCTATTCAGTACTCGGAGATGCCGGAGCCACCTACCGCTCCGACCAGGTTCGTCAGGCGCTGCTCAAATCCCGCCCGGGCGATATCATCCTGGCCCATATGAACCATCCCGAATCCGGCACCGCTGACGGGATTATCACGGCAATCCCCGAGCTACTCCGGCGGGGGTTTCGCTTTGTCCACCTACACCAGTACCCACTACGCTAACAACGAACGGGGGGAAGAGCCGATGCTCCTCCCCCCGTTTACGTACCTCTGTATGTAGCCGTATTCTATTTAACGGAGTCCTTCTTTGCGGCAACCGCGAGTGCATCATTAAGCACCTTGACTCCTGCCTTTGATGCGGCAATGGAAGCTGTCAGGGTTTCACGAGCCAGCTCAGGGTTATGGAAACCGTCCGAGTTTTCAGCAGTCCAGTATTCCCACAGGACATGGGCTTCCTCATGTTTGCCACGGGCTTGCTCAAGAACTGCCGGGGAAACACCGGAACGGGCAGCAACAGCATAGGTATCAATCAATTGACCAAGCCAATACTCGGCTTTACGCATTTTCCCCTTCGTATAGTTCCGAATTGTCTCAATCTGCCACTTGGCTTTAGCTGGTGTGATGCCGGTATGGCAGCTAATGCATGACTCTTTTACCCGCTCAAGCGGCTTTACCACCGCATGGGTTGAATAGACTTTGCCATCTTTCCCTTTCACTTTCGGCATATGGCACTGATGACACTGAACACCGGCCTTATCATGCACCGATCCGGCGAAGCTCTCGGCCTCAGGATGCTGCATTTTTATCAGGCGGGCACCGGTAATGGCATGCTTAAAATCATAAAAATCAATCTGCTTATAGTGCGCCAGTAACTGCTTGGCATTTTTAAGCGGAAAATGATTGGTCCGGATATCATCAAACTTAACCGGCTTGCCATCACTCCACTGGGTACCAGGATTACAGTTGTATTCAACGTGGCACTGTGCACACTGCATACGAGAGTCGGTTTTCTGCATAATACCAATCTTGCGGAAGTCATCACGGAAGGTTACAACCTTTAAGTCCGTTGCTCCGTTTTTAGCAAAGATATTACCACTTCGGTTATTTTCAATCGCAGCGATAAGAGCGTCACGGATAACCCGCGGTTTGGTTCCATGCGGATCATGACACTGAATGCAGCCTACCGGATTATGTACTTCTTTCATGACATCATTGACATTCGAGGCACGGTCAAACTTACCGCCTTTTTGCCCCAGATATTTCCACTTCAAGATGAGGTCAGAGGTCTTACACTGAATACAGGTCGGATTACCGGCCATCGCCGTTTCCGTTAATTTGGCGCTGGCACCACGGTCTTCCAGCACGTCCCAGGTTTTCCCTGTTTTGTCGTAATTTTTCCAGCCACCCTTAAACTGATAGCGCCCCCCCTGGAAGCGATCAACGGCGAACTGGTCAACAACCATGAAGGCATGACCACGGGGCTCAGCATGCTCAAAGGTAAAACCATGGCCGGCGAGCAGTTTATCCTGCATCGGGGAACGTCCGGTAGGGGTTCCTTTTTCCTTACGTGAACCACTTTCGGGATAGTGCGCGGTATACATGCTCTGATATTGATTTTTATGGCAAGCACCACAGGTAG
>JBLIZM010000036.1:0-2886 GCA_048859855.1 Trichlorobacter sp. | reverse complement strand
ACAAAAGTGAACTGATTATGAAAGTGGCCGAAGACGCTGACATTAGCAAAGCAAAGGCCGAAGCTGCGGTAAATGCGCTGATCAACTCAGTGACAGAGGAGCTTAAAGCGGGTGGGACAGTAGCGCTCACTGGGTTTGGTACTTTCCACGTTAAGGAACGCGCAGCGCGAACCGGGCGGAATCCCCAGACTGGAGAGAACATCCAGATCGCGGCGGCCAACATTCCTGGGTTCAAAGCTGGTAAGGGGTTGAAAGACTCCGTGAACTAGATCTTAATCATGTGACACATGAATAAGGTTTACATAAGGCTCCTTTCGTGGGAGCCTTATTCATATCAGACATGAATAAGGGGAAGGGATGAGATTGTCGTCAACTCAAAAAGACGTTTTGTTCATTCTATACGCAATTGAGGCCGGTGGAAAAGCCGAGCCTGTACCAGGTGTAAAAATACTGGAGATGATCAATTCAGCTCGCCAGAGCGGTATTCATGGAACGAACTTCCGAACGTCATGCCACACGCTGGTGGAGAACGGCCTGTTGAACAAGTACCGGAATGCTTCTCTAAAGCTGGCCTTTAGGCTGACCGACGATGGCAGGGAACGTGCAGGAGAGATATACCGAAAACGGCTGGAAGAAGAGCAAGAGAAGTAATACGCCCCATAACGGGGCGTATCGAGTTAAACGGCAAAGCCGTAGTGGGTGCCGTCCGGAAGTTCAACATCGAGGCGTAGCTTGCCACCGGAGGCCTCAACGTACCGCTTAATGGACGACAGCTTGAGATCTCGTCCAGGTTTTTCCATCTCGGAGACTGTCGGCTGTCTCACACCCAGAGATGCAGCAATTTCCCCCTGGGTAAGGTTCATGCGATCACGAAGCTCTGCCAAGTGGATGTTCAGTAACATCTCAGTGGCCGCTTTCTGTGCTTTGGCAACAACCTCAGGCTTTTCTGTTGCCAGCATTTGGTCAAGAGTTCTTGCCATAACGTCACTCCTTCTTCAATTTATCCAAGTGCGCCGCAAACTCACGGTCTGCAATTGGGATCATTACTTCATAAAACCTTTTCTCGTCCCCGGTCTTGTTACCGGCGCAGAGAAGAATCCCCTTACGCTTTGGATCGAACGCAAAGAACGCTCTGATAGGATCTCCTTTGCTTTGGACCCGAAGCTCTTTCATGTTGCTGTAGGATGAACCGTTAACAGTATCCGCGTATGGCCTCGACAGCATGGGGCCTCTATCTCGCAGCACCATCATCGAAGCCAGCACGTTTGCTCTATCGGTATCATCCAGAGCATCGAACCACTCATCAAAGGTGTCGGTTGTCTCGATGACCCACATGATTTCTCCTTACTTAATATAGGTGCAATCCTATATAGATTCAAACCTATAATCAAGAAAAATCGGCGGCGATGGGGGCCGAAATGTCGGTAAGTAGTCATGTGACTAAAATAGGGGGTAGAATAAGCCTCGATATAGTCATGTGACTAAAAGGTGTCCTGAATGAACAACCTGCCCCTACTGCTCGATGCAAGAGAAGCCATTGACTACTACCACCAGCATCCAGGCATGACTGATGCAGAAAAGGCCTATGTGGTCGCGTTCCTAAGCGGAGAGGGGCGTTCAAACAGTCAGATCAGAGAGGATCTGGGTATTGAGAAGGTCTATACGGTTACACACCTGAAACGCGCCGGTACGCTATCGGAGGAAGAGCTAACACTCTGGCTCAGAAATCCACGCAAGATCACCCTGGGGCATGTGAGGGCCGTGGCTAAGTTACCTTTCAGCAAGAGAGAAAAGCTCCTGAGGGATCTCCTGCATACCAGGACACCGGTTCATAAATTTGAGGCGATAGCGAAGGGCAAAGAAGTGGACAGGGATGCAGACATTAAGCGCCTGGAGACCCTGATGAGCGATGCTACGGGTAGGCCTATCAAAGTTCGCTATAACCCCGCGAAGCGCTCCGGGGAACTGACGCTGGGATTCTTCACGCTCGATGACCTGGATGACGTGTGCAAGGCTTTGGGGTTTGATCCAAGCGAGCAGATGTAAACCAGAAAACTTTCACATGTGAAAGTCTTGCAAGGTGTCTTTTTATTGTTTACAGTATCATAAAATGAATCTGTAAAGGTGCGCGATGAATGTGCTTCCAACGAAAAGCTGGCCTTGGGCGTTATAACTCAACCAGACCTGAGTGGCTGGCGGCGTACCGAAACGCAAGATGTATGAGAAGCTCAGGTAAAGAACCTGATGCTTCTCTTTCCGGGATAGCTTGGAAGGCGCAACTCATTGTTGCCCATGAAAGAGGCAGAATTGACAGCCTGGCTGTCCCTTTGGATGCCAGATTGATAGCAAAGAACCTCATCGACGAGATCCTTGCTGAGGAGAACTGATGGACGAAAAAATTACCTACGAAGAAATGCTTGAACAACTCGACCAGAAAGGCATCCGCGTCACCAACGGGGCGAGACGGCTTTATGTCGCGTTGAACAACGGAGTCAAAGCTGAGGTGCTGGGTAACTGCGGTCCCGCCACAATCAGCTTGGTTGACGGGATGATTGTTGTGGAAGAGCAGACTCTCCACTAAGGGCAGCAGCATGGGCAAAAAAGTACACATCATTTGTGGAAAGTGCGGCAGTGACGAGATGAACTTTGTCATCAATGAACACTGTCCAGACGATCCCCAGAATGTTGCCAGTATGTCCTGCTCAAATTGTTGCGAACTGACAGGCATAGCCGAGTGGTCGGAATTTAATGGACGTGAGCTGAAAGGTGAAGCCGTCGCCCTATCAACACCGGCAAACGTGAATGCTCTTCTAGGATTGCTTCGCCAGGCGATGGACAGCGTTGAGTATCGCCTCTATGGCGGGGACATGTCATTAGATCGGAAGA
>JBLIZM010000035.1:0-6783 GCA_048859855.1 Trichlorobacter sp. | reverse complement strand
GACGCTCTTCCGATCTTGGGGAATCAGTTGGCTCGATCTTTCCACCGGCCACTTCATGGTGGCAGCGGAAAAAGGCGAGACAGCCACCGCCGCGCTGATTGCCGCGATAGCCCCACGGGAGATTCTGCTGCCGGAACGGTTACGGGGAAGTCTACCTGAGGAACTTGCCCGGCTGATCGATGGCAAGCCACGGGCCTATGTGCCGGACTGGATTCTTGATCGGGACTATGCCGCCCGCACGGTCTGCGAGCGCTACCAGATCGCCTCGCTGGAGGGGTTCGGGCTGTCCGACGAACCGGTCATGGTGGCTGCCGCCAGCATGATTATCTACTACCTGCGGGAAAACCGGCACGGGGAAGTCCCCCACCTGCAGGACATCAAAGTCGTCACCAGGAACGAGTATCTAGCTCTGGATCCCACCACCCGCAGAAACCTCGAGCTGACCGCCACCATGCTGGACGGTAAAAAGCACGGTTCCCTGCTGGGATGCCTGGACCGGACCCGTACCGCCATGGGGGCCCGCCTGCTCAAACAATGGCTTTCCTACCCGCTCATCAAGGTCGAGCCGATCAACGAACGGCTGCAAGCGGTTTCTGAGCTACTTGACGATGGCGGTATTCGTCAGGAACTGTATGAGGCGCTGTCCGGCATCCATGACCTGGAGCGACTAAACGGACGAATTGCCCTGGCCGGAGCGACCGCTCGTGATATCCGGGCGCTCGGCGAGTCAATCACCAAGCTTCCGGCGGTTTATGGCGCACTCCTTCGTTTATCAGGACCCCTCTTCGCACACCTGGCAGAACGGCTTGACCTTTTGGAGCAGATCGGCAGTCTGATTGAGCGGGCGCTGGTACCGTCCCCTCCCTTTTCCCTGCGTGAAGGCGGGGTGATTGCCGATGGCTACCACCCTGAACTGGATGAGCTACGCAGCATCAGTCGGGAGGGGAAAGGGTTCATCGCCCGGCTGGAAGCCCAGGAACGCGAGCGGACCGCTATCCCGTCACTTAAAATCCGCTACAATAAGGTCTTTGGCTATTACATCGAAGTAACCAAGGCCAACCTGGCACAGGTCCCGGATAACTACATCCGGCGCCAGACGATTGCCAACGGCGAGCGCTACATTACCGAGGAACTGAAGAACTACGAGGAAAAGGTGCTGGGGGCCGAGGACCGGATCTGCGACCTTGAGTTCCGTCTGTTCCAGGAGGTTCGGGAAACCATCGCCCAGGCCGGCAGCAGCATCGCCCGGACAGCGCAGGTACTGGCGACGCTGGACGTCCTCTTATCTTTAGCAACCGTTGCGCGGGACAATAACTACTGCCGTCCCAGCATCACCACCGGGCAGACCATTGCCATCAGCGAAGGACGCCATCCCGTGGTTGAGGCGATGAACCTCGGAGAACCGTTTGTCCCGAACGATACCCTGCTTGATGACCAGACCAATCAGATCCTGATGATTACCGGCCCGAACATGGCCGGTAAATCAACCTATATGCGACAGGTTGCCCTGATTGTCCTCATGGCCCAGATCGGTTCCTTCGTACCGGCAACCGCCGCGGAAATCGGGATTGCCGACCGTATTTTCACCCGGGTCGGTGCTGGCGACAACCTCGCCAAGGGACAGTCGACCTTCATGGTTGAAATGATGGAAACCGCCCATATCCTCAGGAATGCCAGCGACCGCAGTCTGGTGGTGCTCGATGAAATCGGACGCGGCACCTCAACCTTTGACGGCCTCTCCATCGCCTGGGCGGTGGCGGAGCATCTCCACGACGCGCCAACCTCCCGTCCCCGCACCCTGTTTGCCACCCATTACCATGAGCTGGCTGATCTGGCAGCAACCCGGGAGCGGATCTGTAATGTCACGGTTGCGGTCAGGGAATGGAACGATCAGGTTATCTTTCTCCGCACGATCATACCGGGGGCCGCTTCACACTCCTATGGCATTCAGGTTGCCCGGCTGGCCGGCATGCCCCGCGCCGTTATCGAACGAGCCAAAGAAGTACTGACGACCCTAGAGGCCGGGGAGTTTCAGGATGGCGCTCCGCGACTTGCCCATAGCGAACTGCCCCAGCACCAACCGGATGCCCTGCAGTATGCCCTGTTCGAACCAAGTAGCGATCTGCTGCGGGAGCGGTTGAAAAAAGTGACTATTTCTGTTATGACACCGCTAGAAGCACTTAACCTCCTAGATGAATTAAAGAAAATGCTCTAATGCCTATTGCTGCTATTCGCCACCTGCTCCTATCCCTGCTCCTCGTCGGGCTCTTACCGATTCTGGTATGCGCATCCCCTAAAAAACCGGCGGTAAAGGAGCCGATTACCCCTACCCCGCTAACCCAGGTCAGTGAGATTAAATTCTGGTCAAACCCTGATTACACCAGAGTCGCTATCTACCTTGAGCGGGATGTGACCTGGGAGCGTCAGGAGTTAATGCGTCCAAGCCCCGGTGGGGGGAAATCCGGCCGAATCGTGCTCGATTTACACAACAGCCACCTGTCGCCATCGATAAAAAACATGACTATCGGCGATGGACTGTTAAAGGGAGTACGGGTCGCCCAGAACCGTCCCGGTGTGGTGCGAATCGTACTCGACACTGAAAACTACCGTGAATACAAAGTTTTTCCCTTATCAAACCCGGCACGGCTGATTATTGATGTGCGGGGAGACCGGCGGGTTGAACTGCGCAAAGCCGAGCCCTCCCTGACTGCCCGCCCCAAGCCGCTTGGAGCCAGTGAGCCACCGGCGGTTACCACCGAACGGCCAATAAGGCCAACGATTGCCAAAATCAGACGGATTGTGCTTGATCCGGGACATGGCGGGCATGATCCCGGCGCGGTCGGACTAACCGGGCTTAAGGAAAAGGATGTGGTGCTGGCCGTTGGCTTGAAACTACGGGAACTGGTGCGCGAGGAGTTGGGGCTGGATGTGGTGATGACCCGCTCCACTGACGTATTCATACCCCTTGAAGAGCGAACCGCCATCGCCAATAAGGTTAATGCCGACCTGTTTGTGTCGATCCATGCCAATGCCGCACCAAACCGCGTTGCCAGCGGAATAGAAACCTACTATCTTAACCTGGCAAAAACCGAAAAGGTTGCCCAGCTGGCTGCCAAAGAAAACGGTACGACTCTGGAAAAGGTCAGTACCTTGCAGGCAATCCTGTTTGATTTGATGGCCAACTACAAACTCAATGACTCAGCCCACCTGGCGGAATCGGTTCAGCGTTCGCTCGTCAAAGCGGTGAAGTCAGAACATGCCGATACCCGTAACCTCGGTGTCAAACAGGGTCCGTTCTATGTACTGGTCGGCGCCTCAATGCCGAGTATCCTGGTTGAAACCGCCTTTATCAGCAACAGCACCGAAGAGCAGCGACTGAAAGACGGCCCCTTCCAGGACATTCTGGCCCACGGTATTCTCGACGGTATACGCAGCTACGTTCTGTCGGTGAAATAGATGCCCGGCGTCTTGTATATCGTAGCGACACCAATCGGTAATCTCGAGGATATCAGCTACCGGGCCGTCCGGCTGCTTCGTGAGGTCGACCGGATTGCTGCCGAAGACACCCGCCATACCCGCAAACTGCTCCAGCACTACCAGATTGCCACCCCGCTGGTTTCCTACTACGACCACAACCAGGAACTGCAGGGGGGAAAAATCCTCGACATGCTGTCACAGGGACAGTCAATCGCCCTGGTCAGTGATGCCGGCACCCCGTGCATCGCCGATCCCGGCTACTGTCTGGTGCGTGACGCCCGGGCAGCCGGCATTACCGTTGTACCGGTTCCCGGTCCCAATGCCGCCATTACCACCCTGTCCGCCGCAGGGTTTCCAACCGATCAGTTCAGTTTCGCGGGGTTCCCTCCGGCTAAAGAAGCGAAGCGACGGGCGTTTCTCCGGGATATCCTTCCCCTCCCCGGCACGATTGTTCTCTATGAAGCCCCCCACCGAATCGCTGACACCATTCAGGAGATCATCCAGCTGTTCGGACCGGACCAGCAGATTGCCCTCGGACGTGAGCTGACCAAGCTCCACGAGGAAATCGTAACCGGTACCGCGGCACAGCTCCATGCCGACCTTGTCAACAGTGAGCGGGAACGGGGTGAATTTGTCCTGTTAATCGCGCCAACCCGGGCGACCATCGACCGCCAGACCGAGCACGACACCGTTGACCAGCTGTTGCGGGAACGACTAGCTGCCGGGGTCAGACTCAAAGAAGCGGTGGCCCAGGTGGCAGCAGCGACCGGGCTTAATCGGAAAGAACTCTATGCCCGGGCACTGGCATTGGCAGGTTCCGATCACCCATCAGAAGGAGATACTCCATGAAAATAGCAGTTTTTGGCGCCGGCTACGTTGGGCTGGTTGCTGCAGCCTGTTTTGCCGATAGTGGCAATACGGTCGTCACGATTGATATCAACCAGGAACGGATTGATTCCCTGAATCAGGGGATGATTCCGATCTACGAACCGGGACTCTCCGAAATGATTATCCGTAATCTTGGCGAGGGGCGACTCTCCTTTACCAGCGACATTGCCAAAGCGGTTGAACAGTCACTGGTACTGTTTATCGCCGTCGGGACACCGCCGGGAGAAGATGGTTCAGCCGACCTGGTTCATGTGCTCTCGGTGGCCCGTTCAATCGGTCAGACCATGCAAGGGTTTAAAATTGTGGTGGATAAATCCACGGTTCCGGTTGGCACGGCCGATGCGGTCAGGAGTGCAATCCAACAGGAGCTCGACCAGCGTGGTGTTTCCTATGAGTTCGATGTGGTCTCAAACCCTGAGTTTTTGAAGGAGGGGGCCGCCCTTGACGACTTCATGCGGCCGGACCGGGTCGTTATCGGTACGGACAATGTCCGGACCGCCGAACTGATGAAGGAGCTCTATGCGCCGTTCATGCGTAAGCAGAACCGGATGCTGGTCATGGATGTCCGTAGTGCTGAAATGACCAAATATGCTGCCAACGCAATGCTGGCAACCCGTATTTCCTTCATGAACCAGATAGCAAACCTCTGTGATCTGATGGGGGCTGATGTCGCAGCCGTTCGGGAAGGGATCGGCTCAGACAGCCGGATCGGCTATGACTTTCTGTTCCCGGGGCCGGGGTACGGTGGTTCCTGTTTTCCCAAAGATGTGAAAGCACTGGTCAAGACCGCGCAGGAATGCGGCTATGACTTTGCCCTTTTAAAGGCGGTTGAAGAGGTCAACGAGCGTCAGAAAGAGCTGTTAGCCACCAAGGTACTGGCGGAACTCGGCAGTAGCGGCCCCCGGCCGCTTGCCGGACGCACAATCGCCTGCTGGGGACTGGCCTTTAAACCACGGACCGATGATATGCGAGAAGCCCCGGCCATCACGATCATAGAGGCGCTGTTAACAGCCGGAGCGTCGGTCGTTGCCCATGACCCCGAAGCGATCAAGGAAGCCCGGAAGATTTTTGGGGACCGGATCAGATTTAGTAAGCACCAGTACGAAATCCTGGCTGGCGCCGATGCCCTGGTGGTGATTACCGACTGGTCCGAATACCGTAACCCCGATTTTGAGCGGATCAAGGAATCACTGGCACAACCGTTGATTATCGATGGACGCAATCTCTATAACCCGGCACGCCTGGCTGAACTCGGTATCACCTACCGCGGGCTGGGACGTTCCGCGGTTAGATCCTCTGGAGGTAGATAATGCGTGTTCTGGTTGCCGGTGGTGCCGGCTTTATCGGTAGTCACCTCTGCGAACGCCTGCTTGCTGACGGAAATGATGTGCTCTGCCTTGACAACTTCTATACCGGCTCCAAGGACAACATCATTCATCTGATGGATAATCACCGCTTTGAACTGATTCGCCACGACATTGTCGAGCCGATTCTCCTTGAAGTTGATCAGATCTACAATTTGGCCTGCCCGGCCTCACCGGTCCACTACCAGTACAACCCGGTTAAAACCGTTAAAACCAGTGTCATGGGCAGTATTAACCTACTGGGAATCGCCAAGCGGGTAAAAGCCCGGATCCTGCTCGCGTCAACCTCCGAAGTGTATGGCGACCCTCAGGTGCATCCCCAGTCGGAGCAGTACTGGGGGCATGTCAACCCGATCGGCATCCGTAGTTGTTACGACGAAGGCAAGCGCGTGGCCGAGACCTTGATGATGGATTACCATCGCCAGAACCAGGTCGATATCAGAATTGTCAGAATCTTCAACACCTATGGTCCCCGCATGGCTAAAAATGACGGACGGGTGGTTTCCAACTTTATCGTGCAGGCGCTGTCTGGACAGCCCTTGACGGTTTTCGGGGATGGATCCCAAACGAGATCTTTTTGCTATGTATCTGATTTAGTTGATGGTCTTGTCCGGATGATGAATTCAGAGTCTGCGGGCACCGGACCGATCAACCTCGGGAATCCGGTTGAAAATTCAATACTTGCGTTTGCTGAAAAAATTGTTACAATGACAAAATCAACTTCAGTGATTGATTTCAGGCCTCTGCCGTCCGATGATCCCCGGCAGCGGCAACCTGATATCACGTTGGCACGCCAGCTCCTCGGCTGGGAACCAACGGTTTCTCTTGACGCCGGCCTGCAACGGACGGTGGACTACTTCATGGAGCGTATCTAACGGACTGACATGAACAACGTACCGGTCACCCATCGTTCATGGCTTATTCCAGGCATCTGCCTGCTGATGATCCTGTCTTTCACTGTTTTTGGTGAGCGGGGTCTTTTGCGTATTTACGAGATGAAACAGGAAAGGCGTCGGATTGAAAAGCGGACCGCGGAGCTGAAGGTTGAGAATCA
>JBLIZM010000034.1:0-10266 GCA_048859855.1 Trichlorobacter sp. | reverse complement strand
AGCTATGAGCAACGTTTTCATCGTCAAGGGCGGCAGCGGATTGCCGGGATTGATGAAGCAGGACGTGGGCCGCTTGCAGGACCCGTCGTCGCTGCAGCGGTCATCTTTCCTGCAGGCTTTCGGCCAGATCAGCGCATTACTGACTCGAAAAAGCTCACCGACCGGTTACGTGAAGAGCTATTCACCATTATCACACAATCAGCATTAGCCTATGCCATTGCCGATACCGATGCTCCCACCATAGACCGTATTAACATTCTACAGGCAACCCGCCTGGCAATGAGAAAAGCGGTTGAAGCCCTCCCCCACCCTCCAGACCATCTCTTGATCGATGGTATCAGCACCATTGAATCACCACTGAGCCAGACGACCATAATTAAAGGTGATAGCCTGAGTGTCTCAATAGCTGCCGCATCTATTTTAGCGAAGGTTAGCCGAGACCGTTTGATGCAGGACTATCATCTCCTCTACCCGAACTATGGCTTTGATCGCCATAAGGGGTATGGTTCTGCAGCCCATATGGCGGCACTACGCCAGTATGGCCCCTGCCCGATCCACCGTGTCAGCTTTCGGGGAGTTATTTTAGATAGCGATTGATTGCCCGCTGATGCTCTGCCAATGACTTTGAAAACTGGTGTGTCCCATCTTTTCGCGCAACAAAATACAGGAAATCTGTCTGCTCCGGCTCAAGCACCGCCTTAATGGTTGCTATAGCGGGGTTACCGATCGGCCCCGGTGGCAGCCCTTTTATTTTATAAGTATTATACGGTGAGTTATGTGCCAGGTCTGCCTTGGTAACTTTACCACCATTTCTGACTCCATAGACAGCGGTTGGGTCACTTTGAAGCGGCATGCCAATCTTGAGCCGATTATAGAATACCGAGGCTATCCGTCGCTTTTCAGTCGGGTCAACCGCTTCACGTTCGATTAGGGACGCCATGGTCAGCACCTGATGTGGTGATAATCCTGCGGGGTTGGATAGTGATGACAAACGGGACAGCTGCCGACGATACTGTGCCACCATCCGCTCGATTAACTGCCGTTCATCCATGAAAAAGCGAACCTGATAGGTCCCTGGGTACAGATATCCTTCAACGGTTGAAGCGGTTATACCAAGTTGTTTCAAAAATCCCGGATCATGAGCTGCGGCAAGGAATCGGCTCCGATCAATCAATCCCTGACGGTGTAACAGGTCTGCAGCCTGATAGATTGAGTACCCCTCCGGCAAGGTGAATTTACAGCTATCCACCTTCCCCGATACCAGCTTGGCAAGCAGTTGTTGAGCGGTCATGGTACCCCGTAGCCGGTAATCACCACTCTGCATCCGACGGTCGAGGCCACGCAGCCGCGCAACTAATTTAAAATGGAATTGGCTTCTGATGATACCCAGTTGTACCAGGGTGTCTGCCAGATCAGACAATTTGGTGCCACGAACCAATTCAAGGTCATAGACCGCCAGTTGATTCGGACCAGGCAATACCAGCAGTATCAGGTACCATGCCAGTATCAATACCAGCACAACACGTACCACCAACAGCCAGCGCGGAGCCGGGACTTTATGAGGACCAGGCTGCTGAGACGCTGGTTCGATTGGCTGCGGAGTAAAAAGATCAGGCTGATGAGGATCAGACATGAGGAACAGCTCCATAGGGGTTGATTTGTTAACGATATACTATAGTATACTGCAGTGCAATCGAGTTATTATCAGGAGTCACCATGACCACCTACGCCTCTCTCTATGGCGCCCATAGCTGTAAACGTCCCGGTGTTGACCGCACCATCGCTGATGCTCTCGCAAACCAACCATCTGCTACGAAAGACGCCTATCCTGATAGCGCTTTGCTCCCATTCATGCGTAGATCAGCAGGTGACGCATTTCAATTTGCGCCAGCTCCTTTCTCGACCCATGATTCAAGCGCTCTGGTGCTGCTGCATGGAGCCGGACTGATTGTATATGAATCAGAAGACAAAACGCTCTCGCTCCCTGTTGGTTTACGTCCTGATTGGGTTCCGGCGGATTTGTCGGGTACCGGCTTTGGCTGGTACCACGCTCGACCGGTGCAGGTTTTCACCCTACCAAAAGAAGTTACTCCTCCGGCGCCTTATCGTATTGAGCCCTTTAACGCTTTTCAGGAAAACCTCTCACCAGAGTTGATGTCAATTGCGGGGCTCGGTAAACAGGTTGCGGCTTGGCAAGCTGCCAGCACGGTCTGTTCACGGTGTGGCGGCAGCCCACAGTTTGGTGACAAGAACTGGGGACGCCGGTGCGACCGCTGCGGCCATGAGCACTTCCCCTCAATTCATCCCTGCGCCATCGTCTTGATTACCCGTGGTCGTGATTTGTTGCTGATTCGAAAACCCGAATGGCCACAGAACCGTTTCAGTCTCGTGGCCGGTTTTTTAGATATGGGAGAATCCTTTGAGGAGTGTGCTGCCCGCGAAGCGCTGGAAGAGACCGGGGTCACCATCGGTAATATCCGCTATGTTACCAGTCAACCCTGGCCATTCCCGTCTCAGGTTATGATCGGTTTTGTCGCTGAGTACCGTGGAGGAGAAATTCGTATTCAAGCTGATGAGATCGCAGAAGCCCGCTGGTTTAGTCCTGAAGAGCTACCGGACCTTCCATCCACCCGCAGCATCGCCCGCTATCTGATCGACACTTACGGGCGCACCAGAGAATAAAAAAAGGGGGCACAGGATCTGCCCCCTCACAACGTATCAGACAACGACGCCTCTACTCAGGAGCTATAGCCTTAGCCATCAGCATTGGGCCTTCAGCCAGCAACAGTCCGGTCTGTTTCGCTTCACGTTCAGAATAACCGGCGGCTCCATTACCGGTATCCCGATTAGGTCGATACAGAATGAACGGAACCGGGTCACTGGTATGGGTCATCTTTGCTACCGGTGTCGGGTGATCGGGACAGCATATGATCCGGACATCCTCAAAGCGATCAACCCCTGCCAGCACCGTACCAACCACCAGGCGGTCAAAGTCCTCAATCGCTTGTATCTTGTTTTCAAGACTTCCACTATGGGATGCCTCGTCAGGTGCCTCGACATGCAAATAGACAAAGTCCTGCGTCTCAAGGGCTTTAAGTGCAGCTTCAGCCTTCCCTTGATAATTGGTGTCGATATACCCGGTTGCACCCGGGACATTGATGACCGACAACCCTGCAGAGATACCGATACCCTTCAATAGATCAACGGCAGAGATGACCGATCCGGTGAGACCGAACTTTTCCTGATACGGCTCAAGCACGGGAGATTTACCATGTCCCCACAACCAAATTGAATTGGCCGGCAAATCATGGCGATCTTCACGGGCTTTATTGACCGGATGATTATGTAATACCATCTGGGAGGCATTCATCAAATTAATCAACTGGTCAGCAGCACCACCCTTTGGCAGGAAACCGATAATCGGTTTGTTGGTAATGTCATGGGGAGGAGTCGCTGACATGTCGTCACGACCATTGCGCCAAACCAACAGATGCCGATACCCAACACCGGGATGAAACTCAAACTGATCAGAGCCAAGTTCTTCCTGGAGTGTTGTAATCAGCTGATGGGACTCATCACTACCGATATGGCCCGCTGAAAAATCTTCCATGTAAATTTTACTGCCATGGGGACGGAGGGTAACCAGGTTCATCCGGAAAGCAACGTCATTAGGGCCGAGTGAAACTCCCATACTGATCGCTTCAAGTGGTGAACGACCGGTGTAACAGGATCGGGGGTCATAGCCGAAAACCGACAGGTTCGCAACATCACTTCCCGGGGGGAGACCGGCAGGTACGGTATGAACGAGACCAACTTGACCCTGACGGGCCATCAAATCCATATTTGGAATTGCAGCAGCCTCAAGCGGTGTCTTACCATCAAGCTCGCGACATGGTTCATCAGACATACCGTCGCCAAGCAATACTAAAACCTTCATAGCTATCTAACCTTTCAGATATCGGCATATAAAAAAATACTACATACTATACCGTCCATTCAGTGACGGTGTCAATCCAACCCAATCGCTAGCGTCGAACAAAGATTTCACGAGCAAGGGGAGTATCAATTGCAAACTCAGAAAAGCCGACTTTAAAGACATAGGAGGGAAAGGTCTGCGTCAGTACGATACGATTCCCCGGAATAACCCCCATTGCCATTAGTTTCTGCATTTTCTTATTATCACTAGTCAGAATATAGGCTATTTCGCCCGGTTCACCAGGTGAACATTCCGTCAACGGTACCACTTCACAACGACCTACTGAGCGAGCCTCGATACAGCACTCACCGGGCGGGATCGGCTTTCCGTGGGGACAGACCTCTGGGTGATTCAGCATAGTACAGAGCTTGGTATCAACCCCTTCGTTAAGCAGGTGCTCAAACTGGCATGCCTTATCATCCCCTGCTTCCCCTTTGATGTCAAAAACATCCATCATCAAACGCTCGGCAAGCCGATGACGACGTATCGTCATCCGTCCAGCATCACGCACCGGGGGAGTGAACTGAAAGCGCTGTTCATGCATACGAATTAATTCCTGGGTAAGCAGCTCTTGTACCACCGGATCATCAAAACCGTTAATCATGCTGGTCGGATCAAAGTCACGTTCCCCTTTTTCTTCAAGGGCGATCCACATCGACTCCAAGATTTCCTCAGCACGCTCACTTAGTCGTATCATCGCTTGTACTCCTTTTGCTAAACAGTGACTTAACCTGTTTAAACAGATCTTTTGTCACCAGATTCTTATAACCGCATTTTGGGCAGTGGATCCCATGGCACCCACCGGCACAGGCACCGCATCGACGCTGCTCCACCGTTGTTTCATCAAAGGTATGTCCACAGAGATCACAGCGCATCATGGTATCCTCATACAAGTCCCGTAACCAGCAGTAACTGATTCAAGAGATACCCACTGGCAAAGGCAACAAGACTGACGCCGATAAATATACTGATAGAGACCTTGAACCCACGCTCCTTGTACATCATAAGGAACTGGGCTACGCAGGGGATGAATAAAGTAAGGGTCACTGCAGCAACGGTCAGTTGGCGACCATCTAAAACCCCTTTGGTCTGCAGGTCATACAGACCGGCAGCTCCGTAGTCCCTACGGAAAAATCCAAAGATAAAGGCAACCGCTGCCTCCTGAGGCAGGCCGATAGCATGCATGACCGGCGTCATTAGTGAAACCAGCTTCTCAAAAGTATGGGTTATCTTACCAAGCCACATTAAGACCGATGCCATCACAAAAAGCGGCAGGATTTCCAAAAAATACCAAAGCATGCGGGTATAGGTTTTAGTTAACACATTCGACAGTTGTGGAGCACGCATCGGCGGCAGCTCCATATAGAACATCGGTGCTTCACCCGGCATTAAGCGTCCGGCCAGAATACCGACCACCCCCATTAGGAAGGAAATTGAAAGCATCCAGACCACTAACGCACCGGGAGTCTTCCCTAGTAATCCTATAATAACCCCGAGTTGCGCTGAGCAGGGAATTGCCAGGGCCAGCAGGATGGTTGCTATGATGCGCTCCCGAACCGTCTCAAGGGTACGGGTAACCATGGTTGCCATAGTACTACAGCCAAAACCAAGCACCATCGGGATAACCGCCCGACCAGACAGACCGAACCATTTAAAGATCCGGTCAACCAGCAGAGCAAGACGTGGCAGATAGCCGGCATCTTCCAAAAAGGAGAAAAACAGGAAGAATGTGGTTACAATCGGCAGGATAATCCCGACTGCATAGCGAAGTCCGAGAGTAATCACCCCATACTCGCCAACCAGCAGCTCCTGCAACCACCACCAAGGGAATATGCTATGAACCTGCGTTGTTATCCAAGGGTTGAAATACTGTTCAAACAGTTTTTTTTCAAGCAAATCCACCAGGGTTCCCGCACCGAATCCACCAACAAAAACATATAATCCATAGTAGAGTGTCATGGCCAACATAACGGTTCCCCAAACCGGGTGAACGGCCAAATGAGAAATACGACTTCCCCACGTTAGGGTTGCAACCGCTGGTTCGTGTACAACCCCTTGTAAGAGGCCGGTGACTATCTCCTTGCGCTCAAGTGACAGGTCCAAATGGAGTGATTCACGACGACGGAAACTGATCGCCTTAATCTGTGTACGAATAACTTCTGCCTGTGTCTCTCCTTCTGTTTGCACGACCAGCGACTCTATTTCGCTGTCACCTTGGAGCATCAGCAAGGCTAAGGTCCTAAGGGAAAGCACATACTCCCCATGCATTAACGAAGTAACCTGCGCGATATCCTGTTCCAGACCGCGACCATAGGCGATTGGTAGAGCACAGCGGGCAGTAGATGACGCAATTGCCTGACGAATAGCGTCCAGTCCGCGTTTACGGGCAGTAGCCGCAGGAATAACTGGAATACCGAGGCGTTTTTCGAGGGTCGCAAAATCAAAGGAGAGGCCAAGTCGCTCTGCCTCGTCCATAATATTGACCACGAGCACAACTGGCAGTCCAGCTTCAATCAGCTGGACGGTCATTGCAAGCATACGCTCAAGATTGCGGGCATCAAGAACATGCAAAACCAGATCTGGACGTTCATGCAGTAGAATTTCGCGGGCAACCCGCTCTTCTTCGGTGATGGTATGTACCGCATACATGCCGGGTGTATCGACGACTTCCCAGGTTGTGCCGTCAATGACCGCATTTCCCCGGGAGACCTCAACAGAGGTACCGGGATAGTTTGAAACCGTTACATACCGTCCGGTCAGAGCATTAAAAAGGACGCTTTTACCAACATTGGGGGTACCGACCAGTGCAACACGGCGGGACTGGGGCTTCAGTGTACTCTGTGTAATTGAAGGTGCCATTATCTGTTAATCTCACTCGATTTCGGGGTACGTTCGTTTGAGCGCGATTCCGCACGGCAGGTCGGACAGATACCATACAGATCCATCGTATGGTGGGTCATGATAAAGCCGTAGGTATCCGCTATCTGCTTTTGCAGTTCTTCAATGGCATCATTTTCAAACTCGACGATACGATCGCAACGGCTACAAATCAGATGATCATGATGTTCACCAGCGAGCTGTTGTTCATAACGCATCTGCCCATCATGAATGATCATTTCTCGGGCGATACCAGCGTCAACAAACAGCTTGAGCGTCCGGTAGACCGTCGCCTGCCCTATTGAGGGGTGCTGTTCCCTGATACGGATATACAACTCTTCTGCGCTGGTATGATGTCCAGCAGCAAGGAACGTGTCTAGGATAATATCGCGCTGACGTGTCGATCGGAGGTTTTTTTGTCGTGCATACTGCTCAAACACCTCTTTTTTCAGATCAATCATGGAATCCTCCTTAACTAGCGATAGCAAAAGCACCATCACCCTGTCAAGAAGAATGATAATCATTTTCAATTAGAAACTGCGGTGGTCCTGAGCCTGCTCCCAGGGATTGATTAATACAGAGCAGCGGAGCGAGTGTCAGACATCGGATTCATTCGTACGGCAAGGGAGAAGAGATACGGATAATCATGGCGAAGGTGTGACATGTAGTGTAACCACTCAGCAGCCAAGAGGCCGAACACCCGCTTCATGTCACCGCATAAATGATCACGGTCAAGCTGACTCATCTGATCGAATTCCTGACGGGCTTCAAGTTCTTCAACCAGATGGAATACGGCCCAAAGCAGGTCGGTGAACGCTTCATGCTCAAGGAGATTCTGATTTTCAAGCAAGCCGACTAAAAAAGGGCGCTTATCCACCAGTTCCTGTTTGAAAGCAGTCCAATCCACCAGACCAGCATCAAAACTGACATCATAATCGGCAAGCTGTTGGCGAGCCTGAAGATAATCTCCGTCTTTCCACTGCGGAGTAACCAACAACTGTTGCCTCAAGGTGTCAGCACTAAACAACGCCTTGGAAAGACGTTCGAGCAATCGGGTACCGATTTCACTGAAAAACACACCGATGACCATATTGAGCTTACGACGCAGTGTTTGACGCTCACGCTCTTTTAACAACTGCTCCATGGTCAGCGTTACCACAATGATATAGATCGGGAGAAAAGCAAGATTACCGAGAAAGCTGGTCAGAACAGGACGCACACTACCATCAACCCAATAGTCGATTGTATAGACTGATGCTGAAACTAATACCAAAATAGCGAGCATCAACCGTGGCCGATTGATCAGAAACTCTTTCTTCATAACATCCCCTTCTGTTCCGTCAGCAGAGTAACTCAATATAGGATGGTATAGCATCAATCACAGCTGGAGACATTCCAAAAGCATCACCATCAAGCTGTACCGCGCAGATACCATCGACATGGACCGGCTCTGTGCAGCGCGGACCGAAACGTTTCGGAAGGACAATTTGACGTAGCATCTGAAGCATGAAACGTACCCTACCCGTTCCGCTAAAAGGGACTACCGCGAGCCCACCACCATAAAGGCCACTATCCGGTGTTATCGTAAAGGGTCCACCATAATGTCGGCTATTGGTAATAACAACAGAATGAGCCGTGATGCTGGTTCCATTGAAGGTGACCGTAAGTATGGCTTTAAGGCCAGATTGGAGTGCTCGCAAACCGGCAAGCAGGTATGCCAGCGGTCCAAACCGCTCTTTCTCATCCAAACGCACCGATTGAACCACCGTTCCATCAAAACCAATACCTGCCATTAATAAAAACAAGCGAGTTCCAACCGAGGTCTTTGCTCTCCCTACCTGAATCAGCCGACGTCTCCCGTCGATAATACGGTTGACAGCATCGGGCACAGAACGAACGCCAATTTCCCGTGCAAGCACATTGGCGGTCCCCATTGGGATTATTCCCAGTACCGCCTGCCCCGGCAGCAAGGCATTTAATACGGTAGCGATTGTCCCATCACCGCCGATTGCAACCAGTATCGGCATAGTTGGGGCACACAGTCCGGCAACCAATGATTCAGCTGCAGCAACCGAATCAGGCTGATGCAGCTCAACCGTGACCCCATGTTCGCCAAACTGCGCCATAATCTGATCGACCCGCCCAGCGCAATAGGAACCGGAACATCGATTAACGATTAAATGGACTGCCATCACCCAGGAACTCCTCTTTCAAAAAATCGCTTATCTATTGTCGTATTAAAGCAAAACAGGTAGAGTGTGCCAACCGTTTTGAGTATCAATAAGGACCAGAGATGCGTATCCTGATCATCGAAGATGAAGTCAAGGCAGCAAGCTATGTCCAGAAGGGACTCCATGAACATGGGATCACTGCTGACATTGCATTAAATGCAACGGATGGATTGCATATGGCTGCTACTGAGTCCTATGACCTGATCATTCTGGATGTCATGCTTCCGGATGGTAATGGCCTACAACTCTATGAAACGCTCAAAACTCACGGATTAACAACACCGGTTATCGTACTTTCAGCCCTTGGACAGATTAACGACAGGCTCGCCGGCCTGAACCTCGGCGTTGATGACTATCTCGTCAAACCGTTCTCATTCCTCGAATTGCTCGCTCGCATCAGAAACATTGTTAAGCGCCAGAGTGGCGTTTCCGAGGCGATCCTCACCACCGACGATCTCATCCTTGACCTACAACGACATAAAGCAGTCCGTAGTGGCACCATATTAGACCTCACCAGCAAGGAATTTCAACTACTGGCGTTACTCTTACGTAAAAAAGGTGAAGTCCAGACCCGCACCGGCATCGCTGAACAGATTTGGGGAATCTGTTTTGATACCGATACCAACATCATTGACGTCGCAATCCGCCGGCTCCGGCGTAAGGTTGATGACCCTTTCCCCCATAAACTGATTAAAACCATTCGAGGTGTTGGGTATGTCATCGAATAGCCCTGTACGCTGTACTGCCTCCATCAAGCGACGACTGACCCTACTCTACCTCGGCAGTACGTTCATCCTACTGATCTGCGTATTAGGCTTTTTGATGCGCACCATCATCGCTGACCTGGAATTTGAAGACAGCGACTTCCTGAATGAGCGGATCTACAGCATTCACCATATGCTGACCAATCATGAAAATCAGTTTAGTAGTATCAGATTATTGGTTGAAAGTACCTCCACCAATCATCACACCCGCTCATTAATTCGGATTCTTGATCAGAACGCCCATGTTCTTCTTGAATCACCAGAGATGAAAACGATTATCCCCAGCGACGAAATGCCGTTAGTTGATTCAAATGACCAGTTGGGCAGTCGTAGCAAGGGAGAGCGGCATTGGGGTAAGGATGGTAAGCTGTATCTGCTCAAAAGCATGACACTTCACTCAACGAAAGGCAACGCCTAC
>JBLIZM010000033.1:0-2161 GCA_048859855.1 Trichlorobacter sp. | reverse complement strand
AAGCCGATGACGATGGCATGATCTATTAATCCATCAGCGGGGGAGGGTAAAACCTCCCCTTTGGAGAAACTATGTTTAATGTTAAAGGTTTTATTCGGTGGTGTTGGATATGTGCTGGTTTAGGTTTTTTAGCATTATGCGTACTGTTTTATTTATTTGGTCTGTTGTTTATTATTTTTAAAGACCTGGTATAAACAAGTATTTTTTTACACTAATGTCTATTATATAGGAAGTATTATGTTTGTTAGTCTAAATTAGATTAATAGACAAAGAATAGCAGAGTAGTGTTTAATTCCTTTTTCATTGCTCTGTTACGGGTGCATGTACTGGTCGGGAGAACAGATATGCGAATTGCTTTAGTTGGTTGTATACTTGGCCTGTTATTGGCCAGCGAATCGGTTGCGGCTGTCTATGAACTGCCTGATGATACCGATATGGCGCTTAGCGGGCCTGTCCCCGTTAATGGCTATCATAAACACCCTACAGCAATCCCTGTATCGCAATCTGTTTTATTCAACCGGGAATGCGAGAAATGGCCTTTCACACCCTTGCCAGAACGGGCAATGCCTCCTCCGTTGTGGTGTGATAACGCCGAGCTGTCCGGGTTAACCGGTACATGCACCCACCCTAATTCCTCAGCCGCCGACAGATCCACATTGGCAGAGGGCCATAAGGCCGCACGGCGTTGGGTCGTGTAGAATTTATTTAGAGTCAAGCCGCACTATTGAACAGGGTTTCGGCGAACCGAGGAACCGGCAGACTCAAAGACATAACAATCAAACCGATTAGTTTCGGCTTATAGGGTTTTCCATCGGGACTTCCCTTGTCCACAGGGTAATAGAAGAGATAATTCGTTTATCCCATAATGGGGTTCTCGTCTATTGAATATTCACCTTGTCGACATTTTAGAAAACGATGACATAAAGAGCAGCCTGAACCCCCACGACCATCAACTCCATATGGAGCATAAATGGCTGGTGGGTCACCTAGCTCTTTATGCCGCTAAGTCAATTTATACATATATCATCATTATAGTGAGACCTCTTTGAGGATGTATTGTGAATTACTTACGAAACGCTTTAAGAAGAGGAAACGTGTTTGTTTTTGGCACTGGGCTAACACTACCTGTGCTATTTGAGATTATGGTTAAATATGACCTAAGCCTATCGGATAAACAGGTCTTGATAGATTGGACTTACTCTTATCTGTTAAGTAAACTCAATATAGCCTATTGCCGACACATAACACCTTACTTTCCTCTACCAATAACAATCATGCCTTTAGAACAAAGGCATTTATTCTTAAATGAAATCAAAACGTTAGAACAAGGGATTTGGTATACACTAGGTGGTTCATTACCCGATGGTGTATATGAAATAGATTTTTGTGCAGTCAGAAACAATGACTTATACCTAGTGTGGTAACAACAATGTCTAAAAAAGTGGTCTTTATTTTACCTATCTTCAACATAGCTACTTGGCTACACTCTAAAACGCTGTATAGTTTAGAGACAATGAATATCACACCACCTCCTTTAGAGTGGTATATTAGCTACTGTAAGATACTTACAAGTGACATTATCAATCGTCGCTTGGCTTGGTATCAATCACAGGCACAAGGTTACTCCTCTGACGATATGGTGGATAAAATCTGTCTATCGCTAGAAGGTAATGATCCGATCATGAATGCGGCCTGTCGAATCTTTACCAGTACCCTGGGCGATGCTGAACCCCGGTTACAACATTTTATTAACCTTCACGTACCTAACCAGTCATGGAGCGTGTGGATGGTTAATGACTTCTTTAATGACATCATTGTTGAGGAAGGTGAAGATTACAGAATCACCGAATATAACAGGATTATGGAAGAGCGGACGTTGCTAGAAAAACGTCTTCTGGAAGAAGGCAAGTCAATCGATTTAAACCGGTGATCTATGTTCAACTTATTGCACAAGCATTACCGCCCACCTGAACAGGCAACTACACACATCTTTGACATTCAACAAATCTGTTCAAGAGTGTGTGGTTTTATCTATCCCTACATTAGCCACAATTCTCCACCCATCAATATCGCACCGTTTATCGATTACTGTATTGAGTTAGCTCTGTTTGGTGTATCTCACTATGACTACGAGCCTGAGGACGTTATTCATCCCATAGCT
>JBLIZM010000032.1:0-6129 GCA_048859855.1 Trichlorobacter sp. | reverse complement strand
CGTCATCTTGCACAAGGTTGGCGGTCCGGATCTCTTTGTCATTCGCCCAACGGGCACTGCCATGTAGCGCCCTGCGGTGCTTCTGGAGCATACCGTTAAGCACGACATAAAGCGGCACGAAGTACACCAGAAGACTGGCGTAGAACAGGGACCGGATCAGACGATCCAGTTCAGTCTGTGGGTAAATTCCGGCGCTTACCCTGCCCCATGCATCTAGCCAGGTCCACAGGTCTGCACCGAGGGGATTCCTATGAATAGTCGCCAGCCAAAAGATACCGGCGAACCACAGGATAAACGGAATAGTGACGGTCAAAGCCACCACCACAAACAGCACGCGCCATTGCGCGGCCGCGATTCTCTGCAGCATATGGGACTCCTATCAGACGGTGCGCTAACACCTGACAGGAGTTTATTACGTTATCGAAATCCCCGTGCGCTTCAGTGCACTTAGCCTTCGAGGCTTTGCTTGAGCAAACGTGTACGCTCTTTCAGATGATTCATTGCGGCGGCTGTCAGAGACAGATTCTTTGCACGGGCATCAGACTTGCTCTTGCTAATACTGATTAGCCCGCGCTCGGCCAGAGTGGTTACCTTACGGTGCACGGTAGGGCCTGTTCCAAACTGGAGCGACTGTACAAGCTCCGTAATTTTGACAGTTTTACCTTCGGATTCCCTGACCGCCATGTACGACAGAATCTCGTCACAGCCTTCAAAATCAGAGTCTGCCAGTTCTTTCTTTAGCGCTGTCATCATCTGAGTGAAGCGTGCATATGCCGGAACCTTTGCCATGTTCATATTCCTTTTGTCTATTGTTTTTTCAGATTGTAAACACAATAACAGAAGTCTCCACTCAACTGACCACCGCCAGCTGCTCCCAATCCGTTGTAAATGCATTGCTCTTATTGCCTGATCGCATAGCCCACGGTTTCTGAATACCCTCGCCTGCTGACCGGACAGTACCCCGCCCCATCTTGGCATTGATCTCGTCCAGAGTAGCCATCAGTGTTTTGGCTCTTTGGGTTTCCGGCAGATCAAATCCGCTGAAGAGATCTACTGGCACCTGATGTTCAGGGCAAAGGTCTGTGAGCATGATGCCAGCCTTCTTGTAGGCATACCCCAACTTGAAGATCTTCTTGAGACCGTATAGAGCTGCTTCAGCAAGCCTGAAGGTGTTATTCGTTGGATGCAGGAGTTTTACAGTCACTCCGTTGTTGTACTGAGGCTCATCGGGCTTGAACGGATTAGTTCGTACATAGACCTGGATGGAACCCGCCACACAATTTTGACGGCGTAGTTTTTCGCAGGCACGGCTGGTGTAGCTAACGACGGCCTCATTGAGATCTTCCAGGAAGAAGATAGGCTGACCGAAAGATCTGGATGACATGATCTGCTGCTTGGGCGACGCTACTTCTTCCAGTGCCAGGCAGCTCTCCCCATTCAGTTCAGCCACGGTTCTGGCCAGGACGACGTTGAATTCTTTTTTAATCCGGCTGAGCGAACTATCCTTGAGCTGTTGTACGGTTTCAATACCCATACCGCCGAGGCGTTCCTGGATCTTTCGTCCAACGCCCCAGACCTCTCCGACTTCAATCCGACTGAAAAGCTCACGAAGTCCGGAAGCAGATAATTGGTTCAAATCAGTGACACCATCTGCCATCGATGGCACATGTGCTTTTTTGGCGCAATGATTGGCCAGCTTAGCGAGTGTCTTGGAGCTACCAATGCCAACGCACACAGGAATACCCGTCCATTGCCTGACCCGCTGCCGTATCTCCTGGCTATAGGCCACGAGGTCCCGGTTAAACCCTGTCAGGTCAAGGAAAGTCTCATCAATGCTGTAGATCTCCTGCTCCGGAGAGAACTGGGCAATAACAGAGTGCATACGTTGGCTCATATCGCCATAAAGCGTGTAGTTACTGCTCTTGGCAATGATGCCGTGCTGTTTGGCGAGGTCTTTGAGTTTGAACCAGGGTATGCCCATAGGCACCCCAAGCGCCTTGACTTCAGCGCTACGGGCAACAACACAACCATCGTTGTTAGACAGGACGACTACAGGCTTCCCCTCGAGTTCGGGTTGAAATACCCGCTCACAGGAAACGTAGAAGTTGTTGCCGTCGATGAGAGCAATGGCAGTCATTGTCACAGGCTATGTATGACTTTGGTAACCACACCCCAGACCTGGAGCTCCTGTTCGTCTTTCAGTTCAATCGGCTTGAACTCAGGATTAGCCGGTAATAGGCGGATCTTGCCGCGTTTCTTTTCGAGCGTTTTGACGGTAAATTGACCATCAAGGATAGCAATCACGACCTTGCCGTTTACTGGCGTCAGCGAACGATCCACCACCAGAATATCCCCGTCATGGATACCCACACCAATCATGCTTTCTCCGCTGACGGTCAGAAGGTAGGATGCCTCTTTTCTGGGCATTAGGTGTTCATTCAGATCCAGGCTTTCGGCCACATAGTCATCAGCTGGGCTGGGGAAACCTGCCCGAATGGTGTGATTGAACAGGGGCACCTTGAACGACGTCGGGTTCTCACACAGTTTGACCGGAGTCAGATGACTAGGCCACTTTGGCTCCACCTGTCGCTTCTGGGCCAATTCGTTCAGAAAATCAATAACTACAGGCTTGGCGCTCTCTGGCACCCGCATGAGGGTTGTCGGTTCCCCAAATTTGGCTTTACGGCCTGACCCGGGGCGCTTGCCGCCATGTGCTTTAGGTGGGGTTGTGGGTTCCATGGTAGATACTCTTGGTTTTGTACATTATCAAGAATAGCCTAAAACAACTTCACTTGAATAGTCTTATCAATCGGCAATCGCCAGGGGCTCCTATCTAGCGACAGGGATACAATCAACACCTGATACCGTTGTAATGCACTTCACCGGCCATAAATCCATGCTCTCTATTGACCTGTTACTGAACCAGCCCCTGCCCTTACTGATTCTGGGAGTCTTCATTATCCTGGCTGCTGCCTCTGAGATCGGATTTATAGCCGGCCGATGGATTGCCAGGAAATTCGGCAAAGCCAAAGAATTGACACTTGATGTCGACAACAACGTCTCAACCATCACAAACTCCTCTCTGGCCCTGCTGGCTCTGTTTCTAGGCTTTACCTTTTCATCAGCACTCGACCATTTTGAAAAAAACCGCGAAGCCGTCACAAATGAGGCCACCGCACTGACCACGGCTTACCACGTCATTAAACTTCAGCCACAAGAGTACCGAGACACTTTGCTTGGCCAGTTGAATACATATATTGATGTACGCTTGGGGGTAGCAGCACTACCCAATGACTCTAAGGCCATCCGCACCCTACAACAGGACAGCCAGCAGCAACAGGAACAGATGTGGAGTACGGTAAACAGCATGGTCACCAACCATCCAGATACCCCTATGCTTCCGCCACTGATTGATGCTCTAAATAGTGTCGTTACCGCTGAAAAAAACCGGACAGATAGCCTAATCAACGGGGTACCTAACGGACTATTCATGCCGGTAGCCCTCTTTCTGCTATTCAATGGCGTCCTGATGGGTGTCTCTCTTGGCGAAGGCGCGCGGCGGCATACACTGCTCTCGTGGGGACTTTACTTCCTAGTTGCTCTGGCTGTGGGCATTATTGTTGATCTGGACAGACCTCTAAAGGGGTACATCAACGTAGACCAACAAGCCATGATGATTCTCAAGGATTCATTACAGTAGGATTCATACTGAGTCGCTACTCCGTAATCAGTCTGTATATCTGCTTACGAATAGTGGCCAGGAAATCCATAGAATTAATACAACAAAGGTAGGAAGGCTCGGCTTTTGCTGAGGTAGTCGCTGTAGGACGGGTATTTTTGCATCAGCCAGGTTTCTTCTAGCCGGGCTTTGCGCACGAGGACCAGGCACAGGGCAATTAACATCAGAGCGCTCTCAAGCGATGGATTAGCCAGCATGCACGCTAAGCCAAATAGCATGACGGCGGTGTACATAGGGTGACGAATATGCCGGTAGATGCCGTCTTCGACAAGTCGGCCATTTTGCTTAGGACTGGGGTGGATATTAAAATTGCCAAACTGGTTTGCCTGTAATGCTGCCAGCGCCACGATTACTGAGATGGACATGGTGATCAAAGTGCCCGGATTGCCACTTACGATTGCACTGAGCGGCGAGGTAATGAGGATTAGGCCGAACAGTAATGAAAACTGCAGCACGACAAGCCAGTTGCCGTAGCGGTGGGATCGGTTATCTGAGTAGACCATCGTATAAGTTTATGCCCCGCGTTGGCTGGTAGTGCAATGGAAGGATTAATCACGGATCCGCTCGCTTTTACGGGTGCGCTCGTAAAAGTTATCAGGCTTAGTTTTTACCCAGGTAACAAAGCGTGCAATGCCCGGGTGGGCCAGAAGCGCCGCAACATGATTATAGGTTTTTGCGAGTTCGGTCTCTGTCAGTAAGGCATGGATCTGCCGGTGGCAGACGCGGTGCAGATACTGGGTTTCTCGCCCCCCTTTGGATTTAGGTACTAGGTGATGCGCATCCTTTTCTGAATCGGGGATCGGGCGGTTGCATAGCGGACAGATCAGCACCTCTGCCTGGCGTGTTGGCAATGGCTGATTCTCAAGAAGCCTTTTACGGATTCGGCCCTGCATCGAAAGCTCCAGAATTGTGTAATGACAACACATTGCAAACCAGTTTTTGGTCAAGTTTATCAATGATCGCTTCCTGACGATGCGTCATGCCAGCGGATTAATCGAAAACCAGTAAAAATCGCCTAGAATTTTGCACAATGAAAAGTCCAACCAATCTTTTTGCGGACCTGCCGGAAAAATCCAGCCAAGAACTGTTCTCTACCCTGCTGGACAACCCACAATGCAGGATTGAACGCATTGTCTCGTATGGCCAGAGCAGTCCTGATAGATTCTGGTACGACCAGAACTGGGATGAATGGGTGTTACTACTTCAAGGCTGTGCAGAACTGGATGTTGACGGCCAAATGGTTAAGCTGGTTCCCGGCGATCATGTGCTGATCAAGGCGGGTCAAAAGCATCGCATTACCCATACCGATCAGAATCAGCCCACCATCTGGCTGGCAATCCATTTGAATGAACCTACCAAGATCTGATATGCGCCAACCCTACGCCAGCGTCACACCCTACATTACGAAAGATGGTTCGGAAATACGCGAACTGATGCATCCCACCGTTCAAGGCAATAAAAACCAGAGCCTTGCCGAGGCGACCATCCCAGTTGGCGGTAAAACACTTCGCCACAAGCATCTGATTACGGAAGAGCTTTATCACATTACCCGGGGCCATGGCCTCATGCATCTGGACGATCAAACGTTTGAGGTGTTTGTGGGTGATACGATCTGTATTAAGCCCGGAACCGAGCATTGCATTGAAAACATCGGTGCAGAAGCACTCGTGCTGTTGTGTTGTTGCAGCCCCGCCTATGCGCATGACGATACGGTACTGGTGGCGTAATTCATGCAACCCCTCGCCTTCGTTGACCTGGAAACCACCGGTGCTACCGCGTCTCAGGATCGCATCACGGAAATAGGGATTATCCTCGTCGATGACACAGGTGTTCAGGAATGGAGTTCGCTGGTCAATCCGGAAACACGAATCTCGGGGTTTATCGAGAGCCTGACCGGTATTAGTAATGAGATGGTGGCAGAGGCACCCCGCTTCTGTGATTTAGCCAGTCGAGTTTACAAGATGCTGGAAGGTCGTATCTTTGTCGCCCACAACGCACGATTCGACTATGCCTTCCTGAAACAGTCTTTCCTGCGGGAAGAGATTGATTTCAGTGCCAAGACACTGTGTACCGTTAAACTCTCCAGACGACTTTACCCCGGCCACCCCAAGCACAATCTGGACACCCTCATTGAACGCCATGGCCTTCGGGTTTCAGGTAGACACAGGGCATTGGCAGATGCGCAGCTGATTTACCAGTTCTGGGAAAAGATTCAGGCCACGATCCCACGGGAAACCATTCAGTCGGCTGTCAAAGCCTTGCTTGGTCGACCGAGCACCCCAACGCATATCGATCTGACGATGATTGATGGGTTACCGGAGTCACCGGGTGTTTATCTGTTCTATGGTGAAAACGACCTGCCCCTGTATGTCGGAAAGTCTGTGAATATC